>JADGOF010000042.1 GCA_017883105.1 Acidimicrobiales bacterium | reverse complement strand
AACCGGACCTCGACGGCAAGGCGCGCCGCTGCGTGGTGGTGGCGGGATCCCCCACCCACCTGTTGGTCCGACCCGGGTACTCCGGCGGGGTGGCCAGCAAGGACTGGAAGTCAGTGCCCTTGCAGCACTGGAAGCACGCCGGCTTCGACCAGCCCACGTGGATCGACGTGGAGGTCCTGCGGGTCCCGCGGGACGAGGAGCACGACCCGTTGGGGTGGCTCTCCACCGAGGACTGGAACTCCCTCTGGTAGGGGAGCGGGGCACTCGGGACCGGTAGTCAGCCGTCCTCTGGCGTCCGCCGCCACTGGCGGAGACGGCCCGGTCCGGGTAGTGCATTGCACCTTGCAACCCACTACCCGGGGAGCATGCGGCGCAAGAGCTTCGAGGAGATGAACTGCTCGGTGGCCCAGACCCTCGAAGTGGTGGGTGAGTAGTGGACCATGTTGATCGTCCGCCACTGCTTCCTCGGCATCACCAGGTTCGACGACTTCCACCAGCGGTTGGGCATCTCCCGCAACATCCTCACCGATCGCCGCGACCACCTTGTCACCCGCGGCGGGCTGGACCGTGTCCCGTACCAGCAGCACCTGGTCCGCTGCGACTACCGGCTCACCGACAAAGGCCGTGACCTCTGGCTGGTGCTGACGGCCATGCGCCAGTGGGGTGACCGATGGGAAGCCGACGACGGACCGCCGGTGGTCATCGAACACAAGGCGTGTGACCACCAGACCACCGTGGTCCCCACCTGTTCGTCGTGTGGTGCGGGACTCGACGTCCGGTCGAGGCGGGCGCTTCCCGGCCCCCGGCTCGGCCAAACGTCCGGCCGAGGCGTTGGTACCACCCACAGGCGGGGCATAGGCGAGGAGAGCCCGACCATGGACGTCTCTCCGGGGAGTAAGTTGTATTACGCAATGCACTCGGGCACGTCGACCGCTGCGGGGCACCGCCAGGGACCCGACAGCACCGAACACGGCACAGACCGGCTGGAGCGGCCCGGCGGTGTGGTGGTCAAGCTCCGGTCGGAGCTCCCCACAGATCGGGTGCATCTTGTCGATCTCCGATGGTCAGGGACACCTGTGACCCCCTGATCACCTCGAGGATGTCGTCGCCGATCAGTTCCGAACGCTCGAGCAGGGCGTCCCGAAGGGCCTCGACCACGTTGCGGTGTTCCTCGAGCATGTGGGCCACTGACTCCTTGGCCGAGGCGAGCAGGGCCTCGACCTCGTCGCGACCGGCGTCGTTGGCCAACACCTTGGAGACCACGCCGCCTGCCGGGTACTCCATGGCCGCCGAGGACACCAGCGTGGTACCCATGCCGAGCAGGCCGATCATCTGGCAGGCGCTGACGGTGGCGGCCTGCAGGTCGCCGGCCACCCCGGAGGAAGCCTCTCCGAAGAAGAGCTCCTCGGCCACCATGCCCCCGAAGGCGATGTCGATCAGCGCCCGCATCTCGGACTTGGTCTTCGTGAACCGCTCCTCCTCCTCCGAGTGGCTGAGGAGGCCGAGGGCGTCCTTGCGCTTGATGATGGTGAGCACCTCGAGCTTGCGGCCCTTGCCCACCAGCCAGGCCACGGTGGCGTGCCCCGCCTCGTGGGTGGCAATGGTGCGGCGCTCCGCCTCGGTGTACTCGACGGGTTGGGCCAGGCCGATCTCCTCAGTCATCTTGGCGTGCTGCAGGTCGTCCCACGAGAACCTGTCGGCCCCACGGCGCAATGCCCACACCAGAGACTCGTCCATCAGATGCTCGATCATCACCGGGGAGTAGCCCGCGGTGAGAGCGGCCAACGTCTCCCGCCTGGCGGGCTCGTCCAGTGCGGGCTCGTGGGCCTTCTTGCCCAGGTAGTAGTCGATGATGTCCCGACGCCCCGACCGGCTGGGCAGACCGAAGTAGATGTTCCGGTCGAAGCGGCCCGGGCGGAGCAGGGCCGGATCGAGGTCGGCCGCCCGGTTGGTGGCGCCGATGACCAGGATGTTGGCCGGGACGTGTACCGGCTTGTTGAGGCGGCGTTCGGCGGGCAGCAAGGCATTTACGGCGTCGATGAACGCCCCCTTGATCCGCAGGGAGACCGGCGTCTGTTCGAACGACTGCAGCTGGATGAGCAGTTCGTTGACCACGCCGGGGACCCCTTCGCCTTGACGTTGCCCGTTGCCCCGGGCCGCGCCGATGGCGTCGAGCTCCTCGATGAACCCGATGGCCCCGCCTTCCCGTCGGGCGTGCTTGCGGAGGGCCTTGAAGTAGGCCCGGA
Source organism: Acidimicrobiales bacterium (assembly GCA_017883105.1). Taxonomy (GTDB): domain Bacteria; phylum Actinomycetota; class Acidimicrobiia; order Acidimicrobiales; family RAAP-2; genus Bog-756. The sequence goes on along the minus strand of JADGOF010000042.1, from coordinate 9,211 downwards.
TCTTGCGGTTGGTCTGGCCGTAGAACATCGACTGGAAGGCCGACGACGAGACGAACAGGAAGGGCACACCGGCTTCGGCGGCCATCGCCTTGGCCATGTAGGTCTTGCCGGTGCCCGGGGGGCCTTCGAACAGGATGGCCTTGCGGGGCGAGCCGCCCATCTGCTCGGCGAACGTGCGGTGGGCCAGAAACAGATTGAGGGTCTTGGTGACCTCTTCGACCAGGGTCTCCGAGCCGCGCACGTCGACAAAGCTCATGGTGAGCTGGTCCGGGCGGTAGAGGATGTGTGGCGAACGCCCGGCGGCCATCATCGGCACCACCATGACCAGACCGAGGATGAGGATCAGGCCCATGGCCGGAAGCAGTGGCTCGAGGGAAGCCGGGAGGTGGGGCACCGGCAGCGTGGCTCCCGGGTCGAAGACGTCCTTGCACACCAAGAGGATGGCCACGGGCGCCAACACCAGGGCGATCCTCTGGAGACGGGTGCTGCGGGAGCGCTCGCGGTGGGCGCCCACGTCGGTGGTGGACATGCGGGCGACTCCGTTGGTGCCAAGGGCGCCAAGTCCCCCGGCGGTGTCACCCGCGCCTGGGCGACCGCCCCGGCGTCCTTTGGCCCGCCCGCTGATCAACGCCGTCTGCCCGGGAGGATCGGCATCGGACTGCCCGCTCGCTGCGGTACCCAACTCGTCGGCCATGGTCTGCCTCCATCGGTGCCCCCCACGACGCTCGGACGCGCCCCGGAGATGTTCGTTCACAGGCGAAACCACCGGCCCCGACTGAGTGCCCTCGGTCGAGCCCCACCACCACTGACACAACGTCAGCGACCTGTCGGACCGATACTTACGGTCCGCCGGTGGACCCGTCAACCGATAGCGCGGAGGGTGTTCGCGCGCTCTCAGCGAGTGGCGAATCACGGCTTCTGGAGGGTCGGATCGGGACGCATGAGCGGCAATCCCGTCCGGTGGTGGCCGCTAGTGGCTCGACGTCGCGGAGGTGGTGGGAACGGGGAGCTCCCGCACCACGAAGTCGGAGAGGATGGTCGGGCACAGCGCGGGATCGGCGAGACTGCACGACTCCACGGCGATGTCCACACCGGATCCGTTGGACACCGCCGGCTGGACCTGGGGGAAGATCACCATGCCGGTGACCGGCTGCACACCTCCGGATCCGATGAGTGATCCCGCCGACCCTGATGCGTCGGTGACGGAGGCGATGTCCGGTGTGAGCATCGAGGTCTGCTCGCCGGCGGGCTTGGTCGTCGAGCAGTTGGCCTCCTTCTGCTGCCAGGTCGGTACGGTGAAGAACGGGCAGACCAGGGTCACCCCCTGGGCGTGGCCGGTAGTGTCGAAGATGGCGAAGATGCCCTCGGTTCCGGCCGGCGGAATGCCGCTGATCGGCGGGTTGGGGTTGTTGGACGGGTAGACCGCCAGTCCGCCGGTTCCCTGGCTCCCGGGCAGCGCCGAACAGGTCCAGCCGGTGGGCCCGACCACGGCGTGGATCCCGTCGGAGTAGAACTCCACCTTGCCCACCAGGGCCGTCGGGATCGGGGCCAGCAGGATGGTCGGCTTCCATCCCTGGTTGCCGTAGGCCCCACCACTTGCCGACTTGGCCCCGGCGCCGTTTCCGCTGGTGGTGCCGGCGCACCTGACCACCGGAAACGCCACCGCCACCTCGCCGGCAAGAGGCACGGTGGTCGACGTGGCGGCCAAGGTGGTCGGTGTGGTCGGGGCAGACGTCGAGGTGGTGGTGGCGAGGAGCGACGTGCCACAAGCGGCAAGGACCACCCCGACCAACCCGAGCGCGCTGCACACACCGATGGAGCGCGTCGCCGATGCGACGTGGCGCCGGCACCACCGTCTACTGTCTCCCCGGACCCTCACGGGACAAGACGTTAAGCGACCACCGGGCCCCAACCGGTGCTTTGCCGTCGACGACGGTCCGGAGACGGCTCATCCGGGTGGGGGAGGGGCTCTGCGGGGAACGGTCACCCCGCCTCCTTCTCATCGCCGGGCCACCAGCGCAAGGGTAATCAGGAGGGAGAGGAGGTCGTCGGGGCTCTCCCTGTGGATTCTCGTTGTCTCCGATTGTCGCCGACGCCATCAAAGCGCGAGGCGGGTCTCCCCATCCCGGGCGGGCCTACCGCATCGCCACCGGATGATCGACATGGGCCAGCTTTTCCGGATTGCGCATCATCCGGACGGTGGTGACCTGACCGCCGTGGACTTCGAATGCGGCGACCAGGTCGACCTCGCCTTCGACGGAAACGATTACCCCGTTGTCCCCCTTGACGGTGACCGGTCGGACGGCCAGCTGATCGGGAAAGCGGTTGGCCAGGTTGACCAGGAACCGAGCCACCCGGGGAGCGCCGACCACCGGTCGGCGGGCGGCGCGTTTCGCGGCACCACCGTCCGAGATGCAAACTGCATCGGGAGTCAGGTGGGCCAGGACCCGGTCCATGTCGCCGGCGGCGATGGCCAGCATCAGGGCATCGACCACCAGCCGGTCCGATCCGACGTCTCGGAGCTCCGCCGGTCGCCGTACCCGCTGGCGGGCCCGGCTGGCGATCTGGCGGCATGCCGGCTCCGACCGACCCACGGTGTCGGCGATCTCCGCAAACGGCACGCCGAAGACGTCGGCCATCAGGAAGACCGCCCGCTCGACCGGCTTCAGCTGGTCGAGCACGGTGAGGAATCCCAGTCGAAGGGAGTCGGCCAGCTCGGCGGATTCGGCTGGTCCGGCTTCGGTCACCAGGGGCTCGGGCAGCCACGGTCCGACGTACTCCTCGCGGCGGCGGCTGGCCGTGCGCAGGTGGTCGAGGGCGATTCGGGTGGTCACCGTGGTCAGCCAGGGTTCAGGCCGGTCGATCTCCCGGTGGTCGCAGTGCTGCCACCGGATCCAGGCGTCCTGGACCACGTCCTCGGCATCGGCGATGGTCCCGAGCATCCGGTAAGCGATACCGATCAGTCGGGGGCGTTCCCGTTCGAAGGCGTCGGCCGGCACGGGCGATGGACCGAGGGTCATAGATCCATCATGGAGGAGCTGGCCGTGCCCCGCCCGGCAAGACGTCCGGCAGCGTACCCACTGGCCATCGATGCGTCCGCCAACAGCCCGACCGGGCCGACCCAGTCGCCGGCCATCAGTACCCCCGGGACGCCGGTGGCGGTCGCCGCAGGGCGTCCTGCCAGCCCACCGGTACCAACCTGGGGCAGAGCGCCGGTCACCGCGACGTGGGCAAGGAACCGGCTGACCACCACGTCGTCGGGGTGTATGCCCGCATCCCGGGCCTGCTGGGCGAGTTGAGGCCGGTCCAGCTCTGCCGAGCGGGCACCGTACCGGATGATGCCCACCACGGCATGGCCGTCGGGCGCAAGGCGAGCCGGAGGGGACTGGATGGTGGCGTAGAGCGGCGCATCGAGGGCGAGCAGGTAGCCCGGGTCGGGGATCCGGCTGACCCCGAGGTCGAGGCACGCCGCGGTAAGGGGTGGACCGAGGTCTCCCCAGCCCGGGTCCACCGGGAGCAGCCGCCGGACCGCCGCCGGGCCTCCGGCGGCCACCACCACCTGGCGGGCGGTCAGTGTGCCGACCCGGGTCTCCACCTCGATGTGGTCGCTGGCCGTGCCGACCCCGGTGACCTCCACGCCGTCGCGCACCTCGAGGGACCGGGCCAGGCCCTCGACCAGCTGCTGCCATCCCCCATGGAGGTAGGTGACGCCGAGCATGGCGACCTGCAGCTGGGATACCGCGGCATCGGCACTGAACCGGTCCACGTCCGCGGTGTAGGTGCTGAGACGGATGAGGGCCCGGACCACCGCCTCGTTGTCGGGCCGTAGCCGGTGGCCGGTCAGCCAGGCGGCCACCGACAGTCCGGAAAGTCCGGCTGGCTTGAGGAAGGGGACCTTGCCCAGGAACCTGATGAGCTGAGCCTTGCTTCGGGTACCCAGCAGGTCCGAGCGGACCAGGGTCCTCGGGACCGCTCGGCAGCAGGTGCCGACGGCCACCGGAGAGAGCGTGGTACCGGCTGAGCGGCGGAGGAGCACCCTCGGTGCGTACCCCCAGGGCATGGAGAACCTTGGAACCGGCGCCGCCCTTGTAGAGCGCGTGGCCGCCCAGGTTGAGGATGAATCCCTCCCGCTGGACGGTGCGGGCCCTGCCGCCGGGCTGATGGGCGTCGAGCACGAGCACGCGTGCACCGTCCCGTCCCGAGCCGCGGCCGCGGCCAGGCCGGCGCCGACCACGATCACGTCCCACTCGGTGTTCATACCTGTATGACGCCGCGCACGGCCCGGATGTGCCACCCGATGGCGGGAGTCTCCGTCCGGAGTGTTGTTGAATAGGGGAAGCGGGCATGGGCGGTACAGGCGGATGTGCAGACGCAGGCGGGAGAAATCGGCGTGGGCAGAAGCATCGTTGGACAGAGCGGCCCGGGGCGGCGGGGACGCTCGGGTGGCCAGCCGACTGTGGCCGGGGCTGACCGACACCGTGGCTCCCGCAGGTTCTCACGGCATCTCGCCAGCACCCCTCCCGGTGCACCGTCCGCCGAAACCAAAGGCCGACGCGGGCGAACCCGAGTGGTGATCGGCGGTGCTCTTGTCTACCGCAAGGTCGGACTCGTCGAGGGGCATCTCGATCGGATGGCCAACGCCTGGGATGAGGACAACCGCCCCATGACCGTGGTCGAGGGTGGACTGTCCGGCGTGGACGCCATCGTGAGGAAGTGGGCGACCAGGCACGCGGGGACAGTGGAGCACCAACAGTTCGCACCGGCATGGGGCACGTACGGCAAGGATGCTTTCCTTATCGCCAACCAGGTCATGTTCGAGGTGCAGCGTCCTGATCTGGTGGTGGTCTTCCACGACGACCTCCGGGCCAGCCGGCGCGCCCGTGATCTGCTGCGACGGGCACGGGTCGACGATGTCACCAACTACCTGGTCACCGAGGGCCTACCGTGCCGTACCGGATCGCCGACCCGCAGCCCGACCCCGGTATGCAGATGCCGCTCTTCGACACTCCCGACGAGCAGTGACCGGCCGGCCGGAGCAGGTTGCGACCGGCGGTGGTCAGCCGGCCAACGGGGCGATCAGGCGGTCCACGAGCGGATATCGAGGTGGCAGTCGGCCTTCACTTCTTTGATCACGCCGGCGATACCGCCTTGTGCACCGGCCACCTGGGTCAGTGAGGGCGCCCCACCCTGGGCGGCGGCGGCAACTGCGCCCGACTCGGCCAGCCAAAAGGTCCGCTGGCCCGCGGGCGCATGCGGGACGACCAGGTTCAACGCGGTGCTGAAGGCCAGCAATCGGGTGAGGCCCGGGTCGGCCACGCCACTGTTGGGGAAGGTCTCGGCGGCCCGCTTCACGGAGGCGCAGTACGAAGTGAGTGAGGCAGACGGTGTGGTAATGGACGGGCCCGAACCGGAGGGTGGCGAACCGCATCCGGCCAGCGTGACCAGGCCGGACGCCGCGACGACGGCCCACCTGACCAGGTTTCTTCCCATCACGTGATCCTACGGGAACGTCGGGATTCGACCGCGTTCCGGGCCACCGGTGATTAACGGGCGATTGTATACTTGACAAACCACAAGGCCGGGGATTCAGATCGATCTAGTTTTAGATGTGACAGATCGTGACAACCATGGACAAACTGGCCAAATCTTGACACGTCCCGAGAATTTGCCGGCCCCATGCTTGATTAGCGTCCAACGACCCGGTAGCTTTATCTCATGGCGTTCACCAAGTACGCAAGATCGATGTCCACACTGGCCAAGGCCCCAGCCGTGACCATCCAGCGGCGCGGCAACATTGGCATGAACGCAGCCGCACATCGCGTCCTCGGATCACCGGATGCAGTCGAACTCTGGTTTGACGACGAAACCCGTCGTATCGGCATCACGTCCTGTGATCTAACCGCCGAACACGCCTACAAAATGCGCCCATTAGGCAAATCTGGATCGTCATGGATCATCACGGCCACAACCTTTACGGATTACAACCGGATCAACACTGAGGTCGCTCGCAGGTACCAAGCCAATATGGAAGACGGAATGTTGGTGATCGACGTGAGCGTCCCGGGTACTGCGATCGTGAGCAACGCTCATCGAGGTCGCGCTGCGACGTCGCCGGGCAATGCCAGTGGTGTCTACAAGGGACAGGGGACGCTTCAGTAAGGCGTCGCACACAGGTTTCTGATGGGGTGGCCACCCCATCAGATTGCCAATGGTGAGTGAGCCGGACTCTTTGAGCCGGTCCTCGGTCCATACCAGAGGCGCAAGAAGCGGTGACGGGATAGGACCCCGTTGCCGCTTCTTGTTAATTAGAGTACCATGCCGCGAATTGCCAGGTCAAGCCACCAATTTGGTGGATCTGAAAAGTGGGCGCTGACCAGCGCCAGCAATCAGACAGTCGCGCTGGTCAGCGCCCAAAGCGTCGAGAAACGGTCAGCGTCGGGCATTTCTGGTGGCCCACGGGGTTATAGTGGATGAAGAGCGGATTGCTTGGGGTGCGGTATGCAGCCCTTGAAGGGAGGAAGAGAATGTACGGCAGAGACGACGACGGTTAAGTCATCCTGATTCGCCAGCGCCAGAAGCGCCACCGGCGCTTAGGCGGGTGGTGCAACTTCTTTATCAGGCGTTCCCAATAGATGTACGCGTCCGGGTCGGTTTCTTGCAACCGCTTAACCGTCTTCTCCCATGCTTCCCAACGTTGGATTGCGACCGTTCTGAAGAGTGAATCGATCCATTCGAGATCCAAGAAGTCATATTCCTCGAGGGTCGCGATGTCCTCAAAAAACGCAGGGAGGCGTTGCATCACGTAGTAGTCAGGGTGGTCTGAGTCCTTCAGTCGGAAGTACTTCTTCTTGATCTGCTTAGCCGTCAGCCCTTTGGCCAGCTTGCGTGACTCCACAAGGTGCGGTTCGCTCCACCGGCGCGCGAACTCCACGGCTATTTCGCCATGGCGGTTCTTGCGAGTCTCGCTGACTCCGATTATCGCGAACACGATGCCTAGGGCGACAACGGCCGTGGCAATCGCCAAGAGCCACGCCGCCCAGTCCACGCCCCAAATCTGCTGTACTCCGCCGAGAAGCATGCCGCAAAGGTAACCCCTCTGGTTTTCGCTTGCGCTGTAGACTACGGAGAGTGACCACTCCCGCCCGCGGCAATGCCGCCAAGCCCGTGAGTATCCCCCTCGAATTCGAGGAAGCCGTAAAGGCTCTGCTTAGCGTGGACCCGGCCGACCTACGGGGCGAGGACGAGTCCCCATCGCAACAGGACCACGGGAAATCAACATCCGGTAGCTGATTGAAGCGCCCTCGGCGCGGGCGACCATGGCCGAGGCACGCTCGCCATCCGAGATCTTGCGATGACCGTACCGGAAGTCGAATTCGTTGGCGTACCGTCCCAAATGCTCAGGACTCACTCCGTGGTGCGTACCGTCGATGGATCGCTTCATCTGTGAGAAGAACCCCTCTGCCTTGTTCGTACTCACACCGTCGCGAACATATTCACCCCTGGAGTGATTGACCGACTGGTGCGATGCCCACTCGGAAGAGAATGACTTGTAGGACGTGGATTCGTCCGTCATGAGATCGCTCGCGGCCATATCCACCTGATCTGCGATGACCTTACGGAGGGTCTTGCCTGTTGTATCCACCACAACGGTCGACCGTGCCACATCGGTATCGGGATTGATGACCGTCAGTACGGGCGTCTTGTCCGTCTTCTTATAGACCCGCTTCCCCTCTGAACTGCTCAGGATCTCCGACTTCTTGCTTCTCCCATGCTTGTTGGCAGGCTTACCGCCGACCCATGTTTCGTCAGCAATGATCGTTCCGAACATCTTGGTCGAACCGATGTTAGCCATGGCCTCACGAATGCGGTGGACCATGAACCATGCGCTCTTGTAGGTGATCCCGAGATCCCGCTGCAGTTCAAGAGCTGCAACACCGTTCTTCCCAGCGGACATAAGATAGATGGCCATGAGCCACTTGCTGAGGGGGATCTTCGTTCCCTCAAAGATGGTGCCGATCAACACGGAGAATTGCTTCTTGCAGCCACGACACCGCCAGACGCGCCGGAATGACTTCATGCCTGTCCTGGTCGTACGCAGTTCGTCAGTCCGGGGAGCCATGTAGAACACATCCTGCGAGCCACAACGGGGGCATTCCGGGGTACCGTTCCAACGCAGTTCTTCGACGTACTCCCAAGCCGCCGACTCGTTAGAGAACTTGCTAGCGACTGTTGCAAGCGACATCGGCTGGGCCATAAATCAATTATGCGCCTCTGAGGTTAGTTTGTCAAGTATATAATCGCCAGATAAGTTTCCGTAAGGTCAAGTACTTCAATCGATGGGTGAGTCATGGCCGTGCTCCAACGCCTGCAACCCTCGGCCCCGGCTGCTCAACCGGACGAAGCCGGACCGTCGGCGGCCATCCCGGCCAACTACAAGTGGGTGGCGCTGTTCATCTCCACGCTGGGCATGCTGATGGCCACCATCGACAGCTCGATCGTGCTGATCGCCCTGCCGGACATCTTCCGGGGGATCGGCCTCGATCCCCTGCAGCCGGGCAATACCTTCTACCTGTTGTGGATGATCCTCGGGTTTCTGGTGACCACCAGCGTGCTGGTCGTCAGCCTCGGGCGCATGGGCGACATCTACGGTCGGGTGCGAACCTACAACCTCGGCTTCGCTGTGTTCACCGTGTTCTCGTTGCTCTTGAGCATCACCTGGATGACTGGTCATGCGGCCGGGGTCTGGTTGATCGTCATGCGTATCTTCCAGGGGGTGGGGGCGGCCATGCTGATGGCCAACTCGTCGGCCATCCTCACCGATGTCTTCCCCCACGATCAGCGGGGGATGGCGCTCGGAGTGAACCAGGCCGCCGCGTTCAGTGGGGCGTTCATCGGCCTGGTCCTGGGCGGCCTGCTGGCGCCCGTCAACTGGCGGCTCATCTTTCTGGTGTCGGTCCCCATCGGGCTGTTCGCCACCATCTTCGGTTACCTCAAGCTCCGGGAGACCAGCGAGCGCCGACCCGCCCGCATCGACTGGCCGGGGAATATCACCTTCGCCCTCGGGCTCATCCTCGTCATGGTCGGCATCACCTACGGCATCGAGCCCTACCGGCACCACACCATGGGGTGGACCAGCCCGTATGTGATCACGGCGCTGGTGGCGGGCGTGGTGCTGCTGCTCGCGTTCTGTGTGGTGGAGACCAAGGTCCCC
>JADGOF010000400.1 GCA_017883105.1 Acidimicrobiales bacterium | reverse complement strand
TCGATGAGCTCCCCGGCCTTGTCCTCGCCCATCAGGAGGAAGGCACACCGGTCGGAGACCCGCATGGCCTGCTGCATGTTGTGGGTGACGATCACGATGGTCACCCGCTGCTTGAGCTCACCGACCAACTCCTCGATGCGTTTGGTGGCAATCGGGTCGAGGGCCGAGGTGGGCTCGTCCATCAACAGCACCTCGGGCTCCACTGCCAGGGCCCTGGCGATGCACAGCCGCTGCTGCTCACCGCCGGACAGGGTGCTGGCATGGGCCTTCAGGCGGTCACGCACGCTGTCCCACAGGGCGGCGGCGATCAGGGCGGACTCGGCGGCCTCGTCGAGCAGGATCTTCTTCTTCACGCCGTTGAAGCGCAGCCCGGCTACCGCGTTCTCGTAGATGCTCATGGTGGGGAACGGGTTGGGACGCTGGAAGACCATGCCGACCCGCGACCGCAGCAGCGTGGGGTCAGTGGAGGAGGCGTAGATGTCGGTGCTGCCGAGCATGAGATTGCCACTCACCGCAGCCGACTTCACCGAGTCGTGCATCCGGTTGAGGGCTCGGAGCAAGGTGGTCTTCCCCGAGCCGGACGGACCGATGAGTGCGGTGATCTCCCCGGGGTGGATGTCAAAGCTCACGTCGCGTACCGCTTTGCGACCGTTGAATTCGACCGTCACATCCAGCAGTCGCATGACGGGATCGCCGACAGGTCGTTCCACGAGCACCTCTGCTGTGTTCAGGCCAATCTCGCTCTCGAATGCCGGAACGATCGGCGTCGGATCAATCATCGTCTCTCCCTTTGCAGGACAACTGCGAGGATACGGCTTCCGATGCTCAGAGCCAAGACGACCACCATCAAGAGAAGAGCGGCGCCCCAGGCGACCTGGATCAGATCGGCATACGGTTGGCTGCTGTTGTTGTAGATGACCAGTGGCAGGGCGTTCATCGCCTTGGTGGGATTCCACTGCAGGTACTGGTTCCCAAAGATGGTCAGGAGCAGCGGGGCGGTCTCGCCCAGGCCACGAGCCACGGCCAACAGGACGCCGGTGATGATGCCGGGCATCGCCGCGGGAACCGTCACCTTGCGGGCGATGGTGGCCCGCCGGGCGCCGAGGGCCAGCGCCGCCTCGCTCAGCGTCTGCGGCACGCCGCGGATGGCCGTCTCCCCGGCCCGCATGATCACCGGCAACATGATGAAACCGACAGCGAACGCCCCGGCCAGACCGCTGTTCCCGAAGTTCCTGACAATAGCGATGTAGCCGAAGATGCCGATGGTGATCGAGGGCATCCCGGTCATCACGTCGGCGGTGAAGCGGATCCCGTTGGCGATGCGACCGTCCGACTCGGCGAGGAACAGTCCGCACAACAGACCGATGGGCACGGTGACCGCGGTGGCGATGGCACCGATCTCCACCGTCCCCACGATGGCGTTCCACACACCTCCCCCCGGGATGCCCTCAGGAGTGGTCGAGTGAGTGAAGAAGTCGAGGTTCCAGGCGGGTAGGCCCTTGATCATTACGTAGGCGATCACCGCCACCAGGGGCACGATGGCCACGGCCAGAAAGGCCCAACAGACGGCGATGGCGATCTTCGAATAGACCTTCCGCCGGACCAGCGAGGCCGAGGCCATTGCCTGGATCCGCTTCCGCCGCTCGAGGATCGGGTCGGTCGCGGTATCGATGCTCAGGGTCGTGCTCATGCCACCGCCGCCGAGGCCGCCCCGGTGCGGGCCGTCGAACGGACCAGCACGCGGGCCAGTGCGTTGACGCCCACGCCGATGACCAGCAGCACCAGGCCGGCGCCGAACAGGGCGCTCAGCTCGGTGCCCGTGGCCTCACCGAAGTTGTTGACGATCAGCGAAGGGATGGTGGCCGCGGCCGACTTCAGCGAGTGGGCGATGTACGGCGAATTGCCGATGACCAGGGCCACCGCCACCGTCTCCCCGAGGGCCCGGCCGGTGGCCAGGGTGAAGGCGCCGAGTAGGCCGGTGCGCGCCCCGGGGACCACCACCTTGCGCAGGACCTGCCACCTGGTGGCGCCGAGGGCGATCGCCCCTTCGACCTGTTCGACCGGCACCACGACCAGGACGTCCCGTGAGATGGCCACCATGGTCGGCAGCACCATAATGAACAGGATGACCCCGGCCAGTAGCAGGCCGACCCCCTCGCTGGGCCCGTTGAACAGCCCTGTCCAACCGAGCACCGACGTCAGGAACGGCTCGACGGTGTCACGGAACAGGGGGGCGAGCACGATCAGCCCCCACAGGCCGTAGACCACGCTGGGCACGGCGGCGAGCAATTCGACCGCGGTGGACAGCCCGGACCGCAAGCGTTGGGGTACCAGGTAGCCCAGGGCCAAGGCGGTGCCGAGGCCGATGGGCACGGCCAGCACCATGGCGATCGCCGTGGTCTCGACCGTCCCGAGGATGAAGGGGAGCAGGCCGTACTTCTGGTGGGTCGGGTCCCACGTCTTCTGGACGATCCACGAGAACCCGAGGGTGGAGAAGGCCGGCCTGGCCTGTGCGACGAGCGAGAAGACGAACCACACCACCAGACCGACGAAGATGGCCCCCACCACGGCCAGCACGACCCGGTAGGCACCGTTGGGGAGCGCGAAGCGGCTCTTCCGCCTCGCGCTCCCCGGCACCGGTGTTCCGACATTGCTCACGGCGAACCGTCAGCCCCTCGTCCCGATTCGGTACCACCGCGTCGGGTCACTTGGTGAGTAGTACCTGCCCGGTCGGACCCGTCACCGTCTGGAGCGTGGTGCGGTTCTGGTTCTGCACGGCCGGGGGAAGGGGCACGTAGTCGAGGCCGGCGGCCTGGTCCTGTCCGCCCCCGGTATGGGTCGTCCAGTCGAGCACCTTCACCGTCTGGGCGCCGGTGGTGGCGCTGGTCTGCTTCTGCATCAGGATGGCCCAGCTGTACCCGGAGATCGGGTAGCTGGCGATGCCGGCTCCGTTGACGATGGAGAAGTCGGTGGGCGACACGCCGGTCTTCTGGTCGGCATCGGCCGCCACCGTTGCCGCCGACGGGGCGACATAGGCACCGGCGGC
>JADGOF010000002.1 GCA_017883105.1 Acidimicrobiales bacterium | reverse complement strand
CGACCATCGCCTCCCCCGGATCGATGCCGGTTACGTGGATTCCCTTCGAGGCGAGTGGCGGGAAGAGGGGTCCGCTCCCGCACCCGACATCAAGGACCCGGGTGGGCGACAGCGACAGGACGATGTCGACCGACAGGCGCAGCCGGTCGAACATCGGACCGCGTCCGAGCATCCTCGCCACTGGCTCACTCGAGTAGAAGCTGGCGAACCGGCGCGCTCGCTGTTGGAAGTACGACTCGAAGTCGCCGTCCTTCTCACTGGTCGACATTTCCACACCCCTTGCTTCCATACCGTCCCAGGACCTGGGAGAACACTCCGGCGACTCTGCCCCGGCCCATCAGCTGCTTGGCCATGGCCATCGAGCGGATGGAGCTTGTGCTCGGCAGCGTCGCTCCGAAATCGTAAGAGTGATAGTAGAGGACAGCCGGGCTCGGAGCCGAGTCGACCGCGTTGGTGACCACCGCCCTGGGCAGCAGCCTCTGGTAGCTGCCACCGCCGACCTGGATTCCGTGCGAGGTCAGAACCGGCAGCTCGCGGACGGGAGACGCCGCCCCGAGGCGACTGGTGTCGGAGACGTAGCGAAAACCTGCCTCGGCCAAGAGTTCCCGATAGCGGGCCAGGCCGAGCGTCCGGGGCACGTCGAACCGGGGAGAACGGAAGCCGTGCACCGGCCGCTGTACCAGGTCCTCCACCATGGAGCGGCCCTTGCGCAACCATGCCAGGAGTGCCACGGGATCCTCGGGCAGTCGACCATGGTCGGGACCATGGCTGGCGATCTCGTGCCCACGCTCGACCAGATCGGTCAACTCGGCCAACACGGAGCCGGCGTAGTTGCCCACGACGAACAAGGTCACCGTGGGCTCGTCCCGCGCCGATGCGAGCAACGCGGCGAGGCCGGACAGTCCGCTCAGCGCCTCCTTGGGGCGGGCGATCGGCTCACCCAGAACGGCCATACCGTCGTACCAGTCCTCGACATCGACGGTCAGGCAGACCTCGGTGGTCACGCTGTGTTCCTCTCGAGCGCGTCGTAGGTGGCGCGCAGGCGATCAACCACGTCATCCTCTGAGAATCGGGACACTACCCATTTCCGGCATCGGTCTCCGAGCTCAGAGCACCGGTCGGGATGTCGTACAAGGTCTTCGACCACGCGTGTCAACGCCTGTTGGTCGCCGCGCCTCGCCAGCAGGCCCAGTTCCGGGTCGATCACCTCGCGCACGCCGCGGATGTCGTAGGCAGCCACCGGCCGGCCCATGGCCGCCGCCTCCATGGCCACCCGCGGGATTCCCTCCCGATAGGACGGCAGGACCACGACCGTTGCCGAGGCCAGATAGGGACGGACGTCGTCGACGGCACCCACGAACCTGACGATGCCGGCCTCCGAGGCCGCGGCCACTTCCCGCTCGGTCAGCGCATCGCTCTGATCATGCTCGAACGGCCCGACATGCACGAAATCGGCCCGTCCGGCCAACGACGCGGCAATGGCCAGGAAGTCAGCGCATCCCTTCTCGCGCACCAGTCGGCTGACCATCATGACGATGGGTCGATCGGACTGCAGGGCCGGCGCCACCGGTGCGAGGAACCGATCCATGACGATCCCGTTGCCCAGGTGGGACAGCTTGCCGCGGTTGCAGATCCAAGCGGCCGGCAGCGCCTGCTCGTCCTCGCGACTCTGGACGAGCACCCGGCTCGCCCAGGTGCAGCACCAGCGCTCGAAGCACCAGCCCAGGATGTTCGCCTTCCGGCCATTTCCGACAAAGAAGAGTGCACCATGGATGGTGTAGATGGCGGGACTGCCCGCCAACCTCGCCGCAGGCAGGCCGAGGAACGAAGCCTTCGGCGTGTGCGTCTGCACGAAGTCGAATCGCTGGCGCCGAAGGTAGCGCCACAGGCCGAGGAAGGAGGCGATGTCGGACAGGGCGAACTCACGTCGGATGGGGATGACCTCGACCGCGACGCCGTCGGGAGGATCGTCGTAGCAGTCGCCGCTGACCACCGTCCAGGCGATCTCGCTCAGTGAACGGAGTTGGTTGGACAAGAGGACACGTGCCGTCAGCGAGGTCGTGACCACCCGGCAGCCACGGAGGGGACGGCGCGCCCGGTTCGCAGCAGTGGTCATCGATGGCATCGTCACCCCCCTTCCCCTAGCGCACCGGTCGGCACTGGCAACGATCGGCCGATGAATCCATCGTGGCGCTTGCCCCAATGAGCCCAAACTATAGCCAGGAGCATCACCGGTCGACGACGGTCCCTACCGCCCCAATCCCGGCATCCATCGCTCCAGCCACGCCTGTAGTGCAAGCACGTCCCAGAGCTCATGGGCCAGGTCGCGCCGACCCCGGAGGTGCTGTTGCCACGCTCGTCTGATCGGCTCGGGATCGAGCAGGCCCTGGTTCGAAAGGCGCCTCTCGTTGAGCAGCTCTTCCGCCCACGGCCGAAGCGGGCCCCGCAGCAGCGGCCCGATCGGGAAGCCGAATCCCATCTTCGGCCGCTCCACAAGCTCCGCCGGCACGTGGCGGTAGAGCACCTGGCGGAGCAGCCACTTGGTCGTGCCGTCATGCAGCTTCGCCGACATGGGCACCCTCCATGCCACATCGAACACCGCGCGGTCGAGGAAGGGAACCCGCGTCTCGAGCGACGTGGCCATCGCCGCCCGATCCAACTTGGTCAGAATGTCGTCGGGGAGATAGCCGACCAGATCCAGCCACAGCATCTGCTCGGTGATGCCGTCGAGCGTCGGCCATTCCGACGGCCGGGAAGCCATCGAGACCGTCGGGCCCGCGCCGATCACCATCGACTCTGCATTGTCCCAGTAGGACACCAGGGACAGATAGGCATCCTCGGGGGCAGAGGCCGCCAGCACCTTGGCCACCTTGGCCACCTTGGATGCCGGATTTCGCACCTGCATCCTGGACGGCAAAAACGCCGTGGCCCGCGCCGCTCCGTCCACCAGCGACGGGGGAAGGTGGCCCAGGGCCGCCCCGGTCATTCGGCGGACGGGATCGGGCAGCACCGAGGACTGCCGCCAGATCCGTTCGAGCCAGGCGTGCCGGTTGTACCCGGCGAACAACTCGTCGCCACCGTCACCGGACAAGGCGACGGTCACCTGGGTCCTTGCCAGCTTGCTGACCAGGTGCATGGGGATCTCCGAAATGTCACCGAAGGGCTCGTCCCAGATGTCCGGGAGCGACGGGATGACAGCCGAGGCATCGTCGTTGGAGACCTGGAGCGTCGTGTGATCGGTACCCAGATGCGCGGCGACGGCCGCGGCCTCGGCCGACTCGTCGAAGGCACGGTTGGCGAATCCGACGGTGAAAGTGCGCACCGGGCGCGTGCTGTGCCGTTGCATCAACGCCACCACCACACTGGAGTCCACGCCGCCCGACAGGAAGGCACCGACCGGCACGTCGGCCACCATGCGAGCCGCCACCGCATCAGACAGCACCGACTCCAGCCGATCGGTCAGGATCTCTGACGGACCAGTCATCGGTCGTCTTCGAGCATCCTCCACGGCCTGCCGTGCCGACCAGTACGCCCGGGGCGCAAGGGGCTGCCCCGGCCGGGAGTCGTGGCCCACGGTCAGCAACTGCCCCGGCATGAGCTTGGACACATGACGGTAGATGGTGTGCGGTGCGGGGACGCAGTTGTGCCTGAGGAAGAGGGCCACCGCGTCACGATCGATGTCGGCGACGAAACCGGGAAGCCGGCAGAGCGCCTTCAATTCCGAGGCGAATGCCAGGCACCCTCGAACCCAGCCGAAGTAGAGCGGCTTCTCGCCGAAACGGTCTCTCACCAGATGCAGCTCGCGGGTCTGGCGGTCCCACAGTGCCATTGCGAACATTCCCTCGCAGGCATCGAGCGCCGCCTCGAGGCCCCACTGCTGTATCGCAACCACCAGCACCTCGGTGTCCGACCCGCCTCGGAAGGCCATGCCTTCCCCGATCAGTCGGTGACGGAGCGCGCCATGGTTGTAGATCTCGCCGTTGTAGGTGATCACCCACCTTCGGTCAGGCGACTCCATGGGCTGGGCACCCTGCGGGCCCAACTCGACCACCGACAACCGACGGTGCCCGAGCGCGATGCCGTGGTCGGCATCGGACCAGAACCCAACACCGTCCGGTCCCCGGTGGGTCAACGTCGCCGTCATGGCGGCCACGTCACGACCCAGTGCCTCGGCCGGCATCGTCCCCCTGGGATCGAAGAGCCCGGCGATGCCGCACACGGGATCAGCCCTCCGATCTGGTCGACGTGGTGCACCGCGGGCAGTGGCGCGCCACTTCGCCGCGCCCTGGCTCGACCATCAGGAGATCATCGGCGCTCCCACGTGTTGTGTCAAGCAGCGGGGCCGGTGGGGAGACCCTCCCCGCGGGGTCGTTCGAACGACGGTAGTTGTGGCAAGTAGATGCTTGTGGCAACCTGCGGCGTGACCGCTGTCGTGACACCATGACGCTGCGAGACCTCCTGCGGGGGAGATTCGCGCAGCTGTCGCCCGGCGTCCGTCGCCATGTGCTCCACCGGCTGGGCCGCTATGCCCCGTGGGAAGTGGGTTTCGACTTCACGCCACCATCCCTCGGAGCTGGTGAGGAGATCGGGCCGCCGGACTTCGTTGGAATCGGTGTCCAGAAAGCCGGAACCACATGGTGGTACCAGTCGATGCTCAGCCACCCCGACATCTCGTCGCACGAAGGGATCCACAAGGAGCGGCACTTCTTCGACCGCTTCGGGCTCCAGTCGATGGGCCCCTCGGACGTCGACGACTACCACGGCTGGTTTCCTCGGAGGACGGGGACCAAGACCGGCGAATGGACCCCCGACTACTTCTCCTACCCGTGGGTTCCCCCACTGCTCAAGCGGGCGGCCCCCGACACCTCCCTCCTGCTCCTCCTCCGGGACCCGGTCGACCGGTTCCGCTCGGGGATGGCCCATCAGGAGAGGATGGGAGGCGCCCGGGACGGCGCCGCCATCGCCGATGCCGTGGGACGGGGCTTCTACAACCGGGCCCTCAGCGACTGGTTGGCCCACTTCGATGCCGACAGACTCCTAGTGCTCCAGTACGAGCGGTGTATGGCCGACCGTGACGGCCAACTGGACCTGACCTTCCGTCACCTCGGTCTGGCCCCGCACCGTCCCGAACCCGTTGATCGGCCGACCCCCACCCGGGGAAGAGTCGAGACCCTCCTCAGTGTCGACGTCCGGAACGAGTTGATCAGGCTGTACTCCCCGGATGTGGCCGCACTGGCGGAGCGCCTGCCCCAACTCGATCTCAGCCTGTGGCCGAACTTCGCCTACCTGGCATCGGGAGTCGACCCCCCGCCGCTCGGTCCGTCGCCCGAGTCGAACTCGCCGACGCGGCGGCCGTAACGAGGGTTCTCCCCCATCCGTCCCAAGATGCCGTCCCACAAGCCGTGTGCGATGGCTGATCGCTCGGACCGCCCATGGGCCTTCTGGAGCTGTCGGAACGAATAGGCCACCTGCCAGCCGTACCAGCTGGGTCGACCATGTCGACGGATGAGGGCCAGGGAGTTACGGGCGTGATAGTAGGACCGCCAGGACTCGGCGACGTCGGTGGGGCGCCGGTATCGCAAGGCTGCCTCCCGTCCGTGGGACGTCTGCTGTACCGCCACTCGGCGGGCTGCCACATCGTCGACGAGGACCTCGAACCCCACCTCTCGCATACGGCAGAAGAAGTCGAAGTCTTCGAGGCCGAAGAACCAGTCGGCATCGGGGAGCACGCCTGCGTCGACCACGGCGCGCGACACCAGGGTGGCCCCCCAGCAGGCGACATCGACCGGGGTGAGGTCGTTCGCCGAGCCGGGCGGAGGCACGAGATTCACCGTGTGGGCGCCGCGCCCGACGAACCGACGCCCATAGGCCACCACCGCTCCGACCGGCGCCGGTCGGTCTCGAAGGGAATGCACGCGCTCCACCAGCGCGGCCAGGCGGGGAGCCGGCAGGCTGAACAGACTGACATCGTCCTCGCAGAGGTAGGCCCAACGAGTGGCTGGATCGGAGAACGCCGCGACCAACCCGGCGCGGAACCCGCCGGCCGGCCCGGTGTTGGTGGGAAGCCGCACCATCCGGACGCTCGACTCGAGTGCCGGGTCATCGAGGCCCCCGACGCCGTTGACGACGACCACGATCTGGTCGGGAGCGATACCCTCGACCTCGAGCAGTGATCGGGTGACGTCGCCGGCCAGTCCAGGCCTCATGTGGGTCAGGACGACCGCCGTCACACCCTCCAGCGGTGATGTCCCACCTTGTTGGACATCGTGGCCCAGCCCCTGCCCAGCGGTCATCGTGCCCTCACGGAAGTAGGCTAATCGCCCATGCGCACCCGGTCGCACCCGGTGCGCGGCTTCGACGGGAGGTGCGCCCACCGACGGGTCGGGGAGGACACATGGAGATGGCGCACGACGGGCGGGCACTCCGCACAGCGCTCCGCTGGTCGATCCGGTGATCAGCATCATCGTTCCCGTGCGTAACGGCATGCCTTGGCTGGTGGACCAGATCCAGGCCCTGGTGGGCCAGCAGTGCGACGTGGCCTGGGAGATCGTGATCGCCGACAACGGATCGACCGACGCGAGCCCGTCCGTGGCCCGGGATTGGGCCGATCGCCATCCGGCCATCCGGTGGGTCGACGCCTCCGCAGTGGCGGGGCCGGGCGCGGCACGCAACGTCGGGGTACGGGTGGCGTCAGGCGACATGCTGGCCTTCTGCGATGCCGATGATGTCGTGCACCCCCAATGGCTGTCCCACTGCGTCTCCGCGCTAGCGGATGCCGACGTGATCGCCGGCGAGTTCGACTTCACTTCGCTCAATGGACTCCCGCCTTCGCCGCCCATACCGGCTTCTGTGGAACAACTCGGATTCCTTCCCGCCGGACTGGGTGCCAACCTCGCCGTCCGCCGACAGGCGTTCGACGCCGTGGGCGGTTTCAGCGAGGACCTGTTGGTCGGTGAGGATGTCGACCTCTGCTGGCGGCTGCAGCTCCACGGTTTCCGCTTTGCCATTGCCCACGGTGCGGTGGTCTCCAAGCGCGGTCAACCGGGGTTCAAGGTGGCCTTCCGGCATGGGACCGCCTACGGTCGCAGCGGCCCGGAGCTCTACAGCCGGCATCGCGCCGCCGGGGCTCGACCGAATCTGAGGGGGGCGGCCAAGTCCTGGGCCTGGCTCATCGTCCAGGCCCCCCGACTGGTGACACCCGGCGGACTACGCAGCCAATGGGCGCACGCAGCCGGCATGCGCACCGGGAGGATCGCCGGCTCGATCAGGAACCGGGTCTTCTTCCCTTGATCCCATGCAGGGGCGGATCAGTCGACCCGCCAGTCAGCTCCCACGTAGACAGGTGAGAGGACCATCACACCTTCTGGCAACTTGGGTAGATCCGGTCCCATCACATCGAAGGACGTCACCGGTCTCCAGGGCAAGAGGGGCTTGCCCTTACCCCTGGCGTGTCCGGACATCGCCGGCCACAACGAGTAGCGACCCCTGCTGAGCGGCACGTGACGCAAGCGGCACCTCACCTCGAACTCCCCGGCTGGGAAGGACCCGCTGTGGCGGACGATGAACATCGGGAAGGCAGTGCCCTGGGAAACTCCGATGAAGAAGTTCGCATCGTAGGCCTCAGGCGCCTGCAGCCTCAGGCAGATGTCGAGGTCGCTCTCAGACCGGACCTGGCCGCCGTCGGACGCATTGATCTCGACCTTCAGGACCTGCACCGCTCCCTCGCTCGAGGTCGCCAAGGCCGCGTTCTGCTCAACGGCCGACCGGTACTTGCTCACCACTTCCTTGGTGGGACCGACCGCCTGGACAACGGCATCTGCCAGCCAGACCGCACGTTCGCAGGACGCCTCGACCGAGGCCAGGTCGTGGGAGACATAGAGCAGCGTGGTGCCCAAGCGAACAACCTCGCCGATGCGATTGAGGCACTTCTGTTGGAAGTTGGCGTCCCCCACCGACAGTACCTCGTCGACCAGGAGGATGTCCGGTTCGAGGAATGCGGCAATCGAGAATCCAAGGCGCATCTGCATGCCCATGGAGTAGAACTTCACTTGGCGGTCGATGGCATCGGTAAGGCCGGCGAACTCTACGATCTCCTCGAAGCGCTCTCTGATGGTCTGCCGTCCCATGCCGAGCACCGCACCATAGAGGAAGACGTTCTCCCGGCCGGTGAGCTCCGGCTGGATACCACTGGTGACACCGAGAAGTGCACCGATGCGGCCCTGCACCGAGCACCGTCCGGCCGACTGGTAGGTCACCTGGCTGATGATCTTCAGCATGGTCGTCTTGCCCGAGCCATTGATGCCGATCAACGCCAAGGTGCCCCCCGGAGGGACCTCCAGGTTGACGTCCTTCAGCACCCACCGGTAGTCGTGTCGGCCCGGCGACCCGATCGATCGCCCGAATCTCTTCATCTGGTCGTAGAACTTCGGCGCCGTCCGATCAGCGCGGAACTTCTTCCAGACATGCTCGACCTCGATGGTTCCGTCAGGCAATATCGGCAAAGTTCACCTCGAATCGCTTGAAGATCCGATATCCGAGTATGAGATAGAGCAGTGCGCCCACCGCTCCGGTCGCCACCAGTTTCCAATCGGGGGACAGGCCCAACAGCATCGTGCGCCTCGCATTGTCGATGACCGGCCCCAACGGATTGAGAAACCCGTAGATCATCTGGGGATTGACCGTGATGCCCCCGACCCAGTGCCCGGCGACCACGTGGCCGTCCACCACGGCCCGATGCACATGCTGCCCGAATGCCAGGTGGAGACTGGTTGGGATCTTCGAGAAAGGCCAGATCACGGGCGTGGCGAACAACCCCAGCGAAATGATGAGGGGTAGCACCTGCACCAGATCACGCATCTGGATGATGATGCTGGAGATGGCCAGGGTGATCCCGGCCGCGAAGACCACCTCGATGACCATGAAGAGCGGGATCCACACCGTGGTCCATGCCGGAGCGCGACCGAAGATCACGAACAGGATGGCCAGCGGCACCCAGGACAGCACCGTGTTCAACCCTCCGACCAGCATGGTCTCGAGGGGGAAGCACTCCCGGGGGAACTGCGTCTTGGCCAGCAACGCCTTGTTGGTGAGCAACGAGTTCCCTCCCGAACCAAGGGAAGTGGCGAAGAAGCTCCAGCACAGAATCCCGACGAATGCGTACAAGGCGAAGGGCACACCCTCGCTTCCAAAGGACTTCACTCGTGAGAACACGACGACGAACACCACCAGGGTGGCCACCGGGCTCAGGATCGCCCACAGGATTCCCAACGTCGCCTGTTTGTACTGAGCCCGGAAGTCGCGCTCGGCCAGTGTGTAGACGATCTCACGGTGTGCCCACAGCACCCTGAGCGACTCGATCAATCGCACCTTGTGGCGGTAGATGATATCCGGCGGAGGCTCGTCGGGGATTGAGGCGAGATCCGTGACAACGAGCGCGCTGACACCTGCAGAATCCGCTGTTGTCATCGGTTGACTCTACCCCCCTCAGCCTTCTGTCCCAGGCTGGATCCAATCCTCGTGCGGGGAAATACTGTACCGCGGGACACCTGCCCGCAACGACATCGGACCGCCAGACCCACCGCTAACATCACTCCGTGCCGGCGCCAGGAAATCCCCCAACACCCGAGACGCCGGTCCGGATCCGAGTCCTCTTGACCATCAAGGGCCTCGGACCGGGAGGCGCCGAGCGACTGCTATCCGACCTCGTGGCCTCCGGCGACCGAGGAGAGTTCGACTACGAGGTCGCCTATATTCTTGATTCCGAGGATGCCCTGGTGGCCGACGTCCAGGCCACGGGAAGTTCGGTGCACCGGCTCGGCGCCACCAAGAATTGGGATCTCCGGTGGATGGCCGCGTACCGTCGTCTGCTCCGTGCCGGCAACTTCGACATCGTCCACTTCCACCTGCCCTACAGCGCCGCGCTCGGTCGGCTGGTGATCGCCTCGCTGGGCCGGGGCAATCGGCCGATCACCCTCTACACCGAGCACAGCCTGTGGAACAAGGCCGCCGTGCTGGTCAAGATCCTCAACCGCTCCACCGTGTCGTCCGATCAGGCGCTCGTAGCCGTTTCCGGGGCCGCGTACGACGCGCTCCCCCGGTCGCTGCAGGCCAATGCCCAGGTGGTCGTACACGGCGTGAACCTCTCGCTTTCCCAGGCGATGGTCGAGCAACGCCAAGAGATCCGCCACCAGGTTCGAACCGAACTCGGACTGGGTCCCGGGGAACTTCTTGCGGTCACCGTGGCCAACCTACGATCGGAGAAGGGCTACGACGTACTGCTCGAGGCGGCCCGCCTCGTCATCGGGCGGGACCTGCCCATCCGATTAGCGGCAGCCGGTCAGGGCTCGATGGAAACGGAGCTCTCCGAGATCCACAAGCGCCTCGGACTGGGCGAGCGTTTCCAATTCCTAGGCCACCGCGGTGATGCGCTCCGTCTGATGACCGCCGCTGACGTCTTCGTGCTCGCTTCCCACCAGGAAGGTCTTCCGGTGGCCTTGATGGAGGCAGCAAGCGTGGGGGCCACCATCATCGCCACAGCCGTGGGGGGTGTTCCCCAAGTGGTGACCGACGGGGTCAACGGGCTGATCGTCCCACCCGGGGATCCGGTGGCTCTCGCCGATGCCCTCGAACGGGTCTGTGTCGACCCTGACCTGCGTGATCGACTCAGCCGACAAGCCATGGCGGACAGCGCCAGGTTCGACATCGCCAGGGCCAGCGGTGAGATCGAGGACATCTACCGCCGACTGGTCGGTCGCACTCCGTAACCGGCCAATCCGCTCAACGGCCCGGACCGGCAACTGGGGGTGGAGCGAGCTGGTTGGCCAGAGCCTTCAGGCGACCCAAGCCGAACTCCCGGTCGGGTTCCAGATAGTTTCCCTCGGCCCACTCGTTCCACGACTTGATGACCAGGACCTGCTCACCGGGCGGATTGGCTTCCGCGATCTCGATGGCACGGTGCACCTGGGCGCCGAAGCGCTCGGGTGTCGACCCTTCCGCTACGAATCCCCGTCGGCCCAGGCGCGGGGTGTTGTCCCAGTTGGGGTACACGCTCGGGAAGATGCGTCCCCCGAGAGAGGAAGGAGGTGTAACGGGTGCCTCCGAGTAGGGATAGCGCTTCGGGCCGCGGGCGAGGCCCGTAGCGAGCATGCGCTCGCGGACTCGGGTAGCCCAGTCCCGGCCGAACGGGAGGTGGAAGTAGACCGCGGCGTCGAACCCGTCCTCCACGTGTGAGGCATAGTCGGACTCACCGAGCGAAGCGACCAGGTACAGCCCACCGAGCCCGGCATCGTGGGCCATCTTCTGCCAACGCTCGACGAAGCGCGCCGGATCGGGGAGCCCGCCCGGTTGGTAGACGAACAGGAGGGGTCGATCTGCGATCCTCACATACCGGGGATCTTCGAAGGCCTGCCTCAGGTAGGAGAAGTGCTCGAGATCGTCCTCCGGACCCGGATAGGTCTGCTCGATGAGGACCCGGTCGGGCGCTCCGTGCCAGATTCCCGACCATGTCTGATTGGCCCATGCGACGCAGAATGGGAAGTCGGGCGTTCCCGAGGACAGCACCTCGTCGAACGGGCGTTGGAGGAGGCGATGGCCCGCGAACCAGTAGTGCCAGTAGCAGAAGCCGGTGACCCCGTACCGCCGGGCCAGGTCGGCCTGGGCCTCCCGGGTCTCGCTGACCCGAAGATCGTAGAAGCCGAGGTCGGCAGGGAGGCGCGGCTGTGCATGGCCACGGTAGAGCGGGCGCGCCTTGGCGACATTGGTCCACTCGGTGAAGCCCTTGCCCCACCACGTGTCGTTCTCCGGAATCGGGTGGAACTGCGGGAGATAGAGCGCGAGGACTTCCATCGGAGGGCATGCTACGCGATGCAGCCGAAACCGGTGGTTGGGGGGAGAAGATCCCGACGGGTCAGGAGGACGAACGTTCCACCACCTCGCGCGCGAGATGGCTGACCCGCTCCTCGACCACGTCGGTCCGGAATCGTTCGACGAAGAGCGCGTGGGCGTGCTCGGCGATCGCCTCACGGAGCCCGGGCTCCGTGAGCAGTCGAGCGCAGGCGTCAGCCAGCGCCGGCGCGCTGTCTCCGAGGAGCAGGTGCACACCGTCTTCTGCGCCCAGGCCTTCCGCACCGAGGGTCGTCGACGCCACGGGCAGTCGGTGGGCGAACGCCTCCAGGATCTTCAGGCGGGTGCCACTTCCGTAGCGAATCGGGACCACCACGACATCGGCACGTGCCAACTCGTCGGTCATGTCCGGTACCCGACCCACGACAGTCACCCGTGGCGGATCGTGCAATGCCATCAATCCCGGGTCGTGGGTTCCGACCAGCCGAATCTGGGCCGCGGGCACGAGCGCTCGCAGCGCCGGGCCCACCTCCTGGGTCAACAGCCGGGCGGCCTCGACATTCGGGGGGTAGCTCAAGAGGCCCTGGAACAGCACGATCGGGGGGGAACCGACCACGACCCGACCGGCAGGATGCTCGATGTCGGGGTACCCGTTGGGGATGACCTCCACCTTCATGACTCCGTTGGCCGTGGCCCGCTCCGCGTCGAGCAGGCTGCACACCACTGTGGCCGATGCACGCCTACTCGCCTGACGATGCAACCTCTGCCAGCGTCGGACCTCCTCTTCGGACACCAGGGTGCCCACTGTGCGCCGCAACCACTCCACCGGCCCGGACGCCGGCGGACCGGGCACAGCGAGCCGGGCCGTGATCTTCTGGTCCTCGAGGTCGACGAGGTCGAGGATGGTCGGAGCGGACGCCTGCTCACCGGCCAGCACCCAGGGTCGAGCTCCGAAGACCCAGATCAGGTCGTAGCTTCCCGAGGTGAACCGGGCCAGGGCTGCCTGCACCAGCTGCCGGTCCCGCCAAGGCATCCCGATCGGCATCGAAGGACGAGCCAGAGTGGGGATCAGGCGGATGCCCGTGGCTGGTCGATTGTCGAAACCCACCCGACCCACCTTGGTCAGACCCAGCGACTTGTCCGGAGGGTCGAAGTCGGTGCGGAACTTCGAGACGACGGAGAAGAGCTCCGTAGGACCACAGCGTCGGAGGCCGCGCAGCACCATGGCCAAGCGAATTCGGGAGCCTGTGTCCTCGGGCCAGGGATACTCACCGGCTATCATCAGGGTTCTCATCAACGTCCCTCAGGTCGGCAGCATTGCTCCTCGAGAAGCCCAGCTGAAGCAGCCTGTCGTCCTCCCCGAATCTGGTCGATGGTACCGGAGGGATGCGTTGGATACGACTGCTAGGGTCTCAAGGCCGGATCGGCCGGTGGGGGCAGGGGGCCCGCAGATGACCGAGCACACGAATGAAGCGATCAACGCGGCCGGACGCCCGGAAGGCGTCCCGTTGGTGCTCCACGTGATCCCGACACAGCTTGCCCGCGGCGCCCAGCGCGAGGCGCGGGCACTGGCAGACCATCTCGACTCGCCGGGGGTCCGGAACCACCGGGTCCTCAGCCTGTTCGACGGGCCGGCCGGGGTGGCGACCGACTTCTCACTGGACCACCCCGGAGGATCCGCCCCAGCGGAGGGATTCAACCTACGCCTGGCCATTCGGCTCCGGGCCGCCCTGGCAGACTTCGCCCCCGCGGTCGTCGTAGCCCATGGGAGCGAGCCGTTGAAGTACCTGGTGCCCGCCATGCTCGGCCGCCGGCGGCCGCTGGTCTACTACGCGATCGGTACCTACTCCGGCTCGGATCGCCGTCTGCAGTTCCGGCTCTGGAAGCATCTTGTGGCACGGCCCGAGGTGGTGGCCGCCGAGGGAGCGGAGGTCCTCGAAGAGTGCGTCACCAGATTCGGGTTACCACCCGAGCGGGTGGCGCTGGCCCCCAACGGTCGCGATCCGGAGGTCTTCCACCCTCGGCGCGGAGACGGCGAGTCGATCCGACCGCTCCTCATGTTCGTCGGCGCGCTGACCACCGGCAAGCGGCCTGACCGTTTCGTCGAGGTGGTCGCCGCGCTTCGGGCCGAGGGAAGGACACTGCGGGCCGAGCTCATCGGGGACGGGCCCCTCCGTGACAAGGTGGCAGGGCCGGCGGGAGCAGCGGACGTGGAGCTGCTCGGCACACGCTCCGATGTGGCTGAGCAGATGCAGCGAGCCGATGCCCTGGTCTTTCCCAGCCGCCCCGCCGGTGAGGGCATGCCCGGCGTACTCATCGAAGCCGGCCTGTCGGGCCTGCCGGTGGTGGCCACCGCCGCCCCCGGCGTGGGAACGATCGTGAAGGACGGCGAGACCGGCTTCATCGTCGGCGTCGACGACCTATCGGGCATGATTGCGGCCACCGCCAGGTTGATCGACGACCCCGGACTCCGGTCGGCGATGGGGCGGGCAGCCAGACAGCATTGCCTGAAGCATTTCAGCATGGAGGCAGTGGGGGAACAATGGATGGCGATCCTCGCACCGCTTCTGGACGCCGGCCGTTCCCGACCGGAACCGACATGACGGTCGCCCCGTCGGACGGCCGGTGCCGCCGGTTCCGCCGGTGCACTGCTCCCCCATCGAGCGAGCCGAGATCTCCGATAGCCTCCGCCCTGATGACGACGACGGATACCGTCCGATGACTGGCTCGCCATCACCCGAACGGCGGCTTCCCCGTCCGGTGCGGAACGGCCTTCGCGACCCCCGTGGTGGGCGGGAGTGGGCGGCGTTGTACCTGTCGTCCGCACTGCACGCCCGTCGAAACCCGGCCTTCTCCGACCTGGAGCGCTTCTGCTTCTTCATCGGCTATTCGCGGAGCGGTGCCACGCTGATCGGGGCCGTCCTCAACGCTCATCCCGAAGTCGTGATTTCGCACGAGCTCGACGCCGTCAGCTACCTGAGGCACGGATTCCGCCGCACTCAGCTCTTCTCACTGATCCTCCGGCGAGACGAGCATTTCGGCACGATGGGCCGGACCTGGTCCGGCTACCAGTACCAAGTGCCCGATCAGTTTCAGGGGCAGTTCGAACGCCTACGGGTGATCGGCGACAAGCGGGCGAGATCCTCCGTGCTCCAGATTGCCAAGCAGCCCGAACTCCTGGATCGGCTCCGTCTGGTCGTCAAGGTACCCATCAGGGTCATTCACGTGACCCGGAACCCGTTCGACAACATCGCCACCGAGGCCCGCCGTCACAAGATGTCCTTGACCGATGCCACCGCGTGGTACGCACAGATCTGCGATGCAGTCCACGTGGTTCGGCCACTCCTCGAACCGGCGGAGCTGCTGGACGTGCACTACGAGACGTTCGCGGCAAGCCCCGGCCCGGCTCTTGCCGACATCTGCCGGTTCCTCGAGGTCGAGCCAAGTGCCACTTACCTCGAGTCCTGTGCCGGTCTTGTCTGGCCGAGCACGAACCGGAGCCGCGACGCCGTCGAGTGGACGGCGGACGAACGGCACGGCGTAGAGCGGCTCATCGAAAAGCACCCCACGTTGCAGACCTACACGTTCGAGCAGTAGCCCGCCGGCGCCTACCTGCCCGCCGGAGCCAAGCCGCCGGAGCGGCCACTCATCCGTTCGGCCGCCCGCCTCACCTGGAGGCGGACCCGCCGGCGCAGCTCCCATTCATAACGAGGAGGCGAACCTCGGGGTGCGCGCGGAACACACAGCAGGACCAAGAGGAACGGCAACAGCATGACCCGCTCGCGCTCGATGAGGCCCAGGTTTCCGAGTGCGGCGAAGGTATAGAGAAAAGCACCGCTGTAGACCGTACAGAGCATCACGTAGGGGCGGGCGAACGCAGCACGCGGCACCATCCGCAATTGGCGGAGGGACATCAGGATCAGACCGATGAGCACCGTGTTCTCCAGCGCAGCCACCAGCTGGCTGGTGCCATGAGCCTTGATCGGCAAAGGATTGAACAGCACTTCGTAGATGTCACGTGGGAAGGTCACCAGGTTGGTCGAATACGGCACGCCACTGCTCCCGAATCCGAGACCCACCCCCTGATTGTTGGCGTTGGTCTGCTGCAGGGATATCTTCCCGCCGGCACCGCCGTGCAGGTAGTGCAGTGTCAGGTACACCGCCAGGCCCAAGAGCGAGAAGAGGAACGCGAGCCCCGCCAGGCGTCGAAGTCCGCCGAAGG
This sequence comes from Acidimicrobiales bacterium, assembly GCA_017883105.1. Taxonomy (GTDB): domain Bacteria; phylum Actinomycetota; class Acidimicrobiia; order Acidimicrobiales; family RAAP-2; genus Bog-756. The sequence continues at coordinate 19,227 of JADGOF010000002.1, read as the reverse complement.
TCCGTCGGGATGCCGCGGTAGGGACCATCATCGCCAGGGAGAAGCCGGCCAACACCAAGATAAGCTCGTTGGGCCGAATGTAGTAACCGATGGCCACACCGGGCACGACCAACGAGAAGCCGCCCCGCCGGCGAGCAAAGATCTTCGCGGCACCGTAGGCAGTGAGCCCGAGGCCGAACATCATGATCGATTCCTTGCTCACGTCGGCCGTCCAGAAGATCAGCGACGGAAGCAGGAACAGCATCAACGCATAGCGGCGGGTGTTGGCGCCCGCGAAGGTGAGGCTGAAGGCGCGGTAGAAGAAGATGGTCCCGATGAAGGAGAGCCAGCTGAACACGAGGAACGTGGCCAGCAAGTTGACCCCTACGAGGGTCATCACGATGCCGGTGGCGATGCTTACAGATCCGTCGTTGACGATCTGGCGGACATTGGCACCGGCCAGGGTGAAGTTGAAGTGGCGGAAGTCGGGGGCCAGGAGCGCGCCCTGGTGCGTGTATCTCGTCCAGTCAGCGACACCGTGGTAGAGGTGATCGACAACGAAGATCTGAGCGAATGCGGCAAACAGGTGGAGGACCAGGCCGATCGTCATGATCCTCACCAGCCACGGGTTGTCCTCGGCGAATGCCACCCGTTGGATGATGACCCGGCCGAGCCCGAAGAGAACGCCCGCAACGATGAGGGCAACGAACGGCTCGGACGGGAGCTGGACTGCATGCAGCATGGGACCGACCCGTTCGCCGGTGTCAGGCCTGGAAGTGCGTCGTCGCGGCGCCCGCCGCGGACAGTCCGGGGTCGACCGGGTCGGTCGCTTCCCCATCAGTCGACGTCACGGCAACCGACTCCGCCTCGGGGCGGGGCAGCGTCCGACGGAGCGAGCGGCGTTCGAGGCGTACGTTGGTCAGAACGACGCCCAACACCGGTGCACTGATCCGCCGGAGGAGGTCACCGGACCGTCGAGCGTCATCGAACGTGGTCGACCCGCACTCGCCGACCACCAGCACCACGTCGACGGCGTGCGCAAGCGCCTCCGCATGGTGGACGGCCAGGAGGGGCAGGGTCTCTATGATGACCACGTCCGAGAGGCTCCGTGCCGCATCGAGCACCGCGGGGGCCCGATCCACCAGTTGGCCACTGTTGTCGATGAAGTGCCGAAGCTTCAGGCTGGAGAGGTGCTCGACGCTCGATGGCTCCAGGCGGGACTCGACGTCCTCCGGTCTGATCTCACCGTTGGCGTTGCCGCCCACCTCACCGAGACCACCCACCTCGATGTCCGCGGTGCTGATGACAATGACCCGCTGACCCGCCTCGGCGTAGGCCGCGGCCAGATTTGCGGCGACCTGAGGGCGGGTAGGCTCGGTGCCGGGTGACACGACGAGTACGACCTTGCGCGCACCTGGTCCCGGGGCGGGAAGCAGTTCGGTCGGATCGATGGCGGGTGATGAGCTCCCCTTGCCGCCCTGCATGAGGTAGTCGAAGGCGCTGGTCGGGATCGAGGTGGGTGCCAGCCGTTCGAAGAGCACTGACATCCGAAGCATCCGGTAGGCCTCTGCGGCGGGTGAGGTCGGATCGGCCACCACCACCAGTCCCTGTTCGGGCGTCCCGTCTGCACTCTCGACGATCGGGATCTCTGCCACCACCGGATAGTCGAACGTCGACGCGGCCCGAGCCACACTGCGCAATCGCTTGTCCAGAAGTTCACGCAATAAGACGATGGCTGCCCCCAGGGCCAGACCAACTGCCAATCCCACGAGTCCTCGGACCTTGCGACTTCCGGCCTGTCCTGCACTCGTGCGGATCGTCGACGGGAGTCGCACTCCACTCACGGCGTCTTGAATCACTTGGTACCCGGTGCTCGGAGTCGAGCCCGAGGCCTGTCCCTTCTGGCGATCGGTGGCCACGGAGGTGAGCTTGTCGTCCAACGCCTGGGCCCAGGCGTTGGCCAGATCAACGGCATTCCCAGAGGTCGATCCGCTCGCAGTGAGCCTGACTTGGTTCGACTGTGCCCTCTTCGGTGACCCGGGGGGAGGGGGCACAACGGCCGCCGAAAACAGTCCACGCAGGTAATAGACGTTCGGGTCGATTCCCACGGCCGAGGCGGTGGTCTGCTCGACGGAGGCGCTCGTCGCGTAGAAGCTGATCTGCGCACCGGTCACACTGCCGCCCAGTACGGAGCCTCCTGCCGGGGCGGAGCCGACCACGGTGATGGCGCGCCATGGAAATCCGTACCAGGTGGGATGGGCAACCTTCCCGCTCACCGGAATCAGCGCGGCGATGATGCCGAAGAGCAGGCCCAGCCCCACCAGCAGTCGCCAACTGCGCCGAAGCGCCGATGCATAGTCGATTGGCTCCATCGATCTCCCACTCCCTGCCCCGGTGAAAGAGAAAGCATATACCCGCTTCGGCCTTTCCGAACAGCATCTATTGGGTAGCAGGGCCTCGGCTTCCCCTGCCGATCGTGACCAGAGAAGCCGCCTCCAGCACCAGGTCGAGCGCCATTTTGCCCCCGCCAGCACAAGCCGACCTCCGGACCACCACGCCCTCGCGGTCCCGGCCACGCCGGACGCGATCTGCCGGCGTTCGGGCTTGCGATTCACTCCTCACGGCTAGATCCCCAATATTGAGGATGGTCAACCCGCCAGCATCTCGGTAGCGTCCTTGGCGCACAGGGTCGGCTGGTTACCTCATAAGGGGGCAACTGTCGCAGCTCGCGCATCGGCCTTCACGGAACGAATCGGGCGATGGGGGATCGTGCAACATCCGCAGTTTCGGGGGTAGAGAGCATGCCGGCAGCTGCGAAATCCGTTCGAGCGCGCTAGTGTTTGCAGCGGGATCATGTTGAGGTAGGGGGCTTTCGGATGGTTGAATCTGTGTCTCAAAGCGACTTCGCGAACGAGAAGCCGGGTTCGGGAAGCTCATCGTCAAGCGAACATTCGAGAACGAACATTGCCGTTCGGGCCAGCCGGATCCGATCCCGACTGGTATTCACCATCCTCGATGCGTTTGTTATCGTGGGGGCGTACAGCCTTGCCGAGGTCACGTACTTCCGCTACAAGGCACCGGCCCACTACTGGCAGGGATTCACCACCTTTCTCTTTGTTGCGGTGATCATCACCCTCGCGGCGAACCGCGTGTTCGGGCTCTACGGGCGCATGTGGCGCCACGCGGGTGCGGATGAGGCTCGTCAACTGGTGCTTTCGGCGTCGTGCGTTGCCGGCTTGTTGATTGTCCTCTACCCCCTTCGAGGCGGTGCTCACATCCGACACGTGCCCTTGACGGTCATCGTCGTCGGCTGCATGTTCGCCACCGCCGGGATGGGGCTCCTTCGCTTCCATTCCCGCCTGTTTGCCTGGCAACGAGGCTCGCGACGGGTCGGTCTCCGCGTCGCCGTCGTAGGGAGTCGGGATGCCGGTGCGGCGGCAATCCGAGAGATGCTGCGGAGCCCCGGAGCCGGGTTGGTTCCGGTTGCCGTGTTCGACGATGACACCTGTGCTCACGGACTGTCCATGCTCGGAGTCCCTGTGGTCGGTTCCATTGCGGACATTCCGAATGCCGCTGACCGCTACAGCCTTCAACAGGTGCTGCTGGCCATCCCCGATCCGCCACCGGAGGTGGTCGAGCGAGTGCTGAAAACCTGTGAATCGGCAAACCTCACGATGAAGGTGCTGCCAGGCGTCAGCCACCTCGTCAAGGGGGCCGGCAAAACCGCGGCGCTTCGCCGAGTTCGTGAGCCTCATATCGAAGACCTGCTCGGGCGCACACCGGTCCCCATCGACCTCGCCACGGTGCGCCGGTCGTTGGTCGGGCGCCGGGTCCTGGTGACCGGGGCCGGCGGTTCGATCGGCTCGGAGATCTGCCGGCAGGTTGCCGAGCTGGAGCCGGCGCTGCTCGTCCTCCTCGATCACGATGAGACACATCTTCATGACACCGCGGCCACCGTGCGGGTGCCCAGCATGCAGGCTCTCGTTGACATCACCGATCGCTCCGCGGTGTTCGAGGCGTTTCGGAGATTCCAGCCCGAAGTCGTGTTCCACGCGGCTGCCCACAAGCACGTTCCCGTGCTGGAGGATCACCCGATCGCCGCGGCAAGGACGAACGTGTTCGGCACGATCAACGTCGTGGAGGCTGCCGTCGAAGTAGGCGCTCAGCGATTCGTCCAGATCTCGACGGACAAGGCAGTTCGTCCCTCGAGCGTCATGGGAGCCTCCAAACAGCTCGCCGAGCAGGTGGTCCTCTCTCGTGCTCCCGCCGGCTCCTCCTACTGCACCGTGCGTTTTGGCAACGTGCTGGGGAGCCGAGGCAGCGTGATCCCGACGTTCACCCGCCAGATCGCCGATGGGGGCCCGGTCACGGTCACGGACATCAGGATGACCCGGTTCTTCATGAGCGTCGAAGAGGCCGTCCAGCTGGTTCTGGAGTCGTCGATGCTCTCCGACGGCGGCGGCGAGATCTTTATGCTCGAAATGGGTGATCCCGTCCGCATTCTGGATCTGGCCGAACGGATGATCCGGCTCTCCGGTTACCAGGTGGGCGTCGACATCTCCATCGAAGTGGTCGGCGTACGTCCTGGGGAAAAACTCAACGAGGAGCTCCGGACGCCCGACGAACAGGTCATCACCACCTATCACCCGTACATCAATCGGCTGATCCCGATGACAGCACCAGCCGCTGAACTCGCACACCGCATCCAGCAACTACACGAAGCCACCGCCCGTCGGGACAATGATGCCGTGCGGCAGTTGCTGTTCGTCACGACTCGGTCCGAGCAATCGGTGAGCTCTCGTCGCGCTGTCTCCGGATCCGAATCTGATGGCGGATCGGCATCCGGTCGCCGAGCTTGCCTTCCCTCTGATGCGGTAGGCGTTGACTCGCAGCAGGTCCCCGCATGACCTTGCTGCCGGGCATCGACGGTTGAATCCGGTCACCGAGCCCGTCAAGCTCGTCGTTGTCGGTCAGGGCTACGTCGGCCTTCCGCTCGCAATTCGTGCCGTGGAAGTTGGATTCGACGTCATCGGATTCGACGTGGACATCGAGCGGATCAAGCGACTGGATGCCGGCCAGTCCTTCGTCGAGGACATCCCCGACGACCGCCTCCGACGCGCCCTCGAATCGAGTCGGTACGAAGCCACCACGGATCCGTCACGGATGACCGGATTCGATGTGGCAGTCATCGACGTTCCCACGCCCCTCCATGACGGGGTCCCAAACCTCTCCTACGTCGAGTCCGCGGCAAGCATGGTCGCCCGACACCTTCAGCCGGGCGGAACCGTGGTCCTGGAATCGACCACGTATCCCGGGACCACGGAGGAAGTTGTCGCTCCACTCCTCGAGGAAGGATCGGGGCTGGTGGCCGGTCGCGACTTCTTCTTGGGCTACAGCCCGGAGCGCATCGATCCGGGCAATCCCGACTGGCGCCTCGAGAACACGCCGAAGGTGGTCTCCGGCATCGACGCCGCGTCCCGCGTGGCCGTCCAGGCCTTCTACGACCGCATCGTCGAACGGACGGTGGTGGTGTCGGGCACTCGGGAAGCAGAGCTGACCAAACTGCTCGAGAACACCTTCCGACATGTGAACATCGCCCTGGTCAACGAGCTGGCCATGTTCGCGGCCGACCTCGAGATCGACGTGTGGGAGGCCATCGACGCCGCATCGACCAAGCCCTTCGGCTACCTCCGGTTCACCCCCGGGCCGGGGGTGGGTGGACACTGCCTCCCCATCGACCCCAGCTACCTGTCGTGGAAGGTGCGTCGCACCCTGGGCCAGCCGTTCCGATTCGTCGAGCTGGCCAACGATGTCAACGAGCACATGCCCGACTACGTGGTGCGCCGACTGATCCTCGCCTTCAACCGCCGGGGTCGGGCGGTCAACGGCTCCCAGGTCCTCCTGCTGGGACTGGCCTACAAACGCAACACCGGTGACGCCCGGGAGGCGCCCGGGACGACGATCGCCCAGTTGCTCACAGCACTCGGGTCGAACGTCCGGGTAGTCGATCCTCATCTGTCGGACGACTCGCTGCCGTACCCGCTGGTCGAACTGACCATCTCCGAGCTCCGTGCGGCCGACGCCGTCGTCATCGTCACCGATCACGATGCCTTCGACTTTGAGCTGGTCAGGGCCCACGCTCCCTATGTGCTGGACACCCGAAACCGGCTGGATGGCCCGACCGTCGAGCGGCTGTAACCTCCGCCAATGCTGCTCACCGTGAGGCGTAACCCCGAGGGGCGCGCCGCGCTCCCCTCTCCCCGCCACCTGCCTCGGGGCCGGCGGTGAATGTCGTCGTCACCGGGGGTGCCGGTTTCATCGGCGCCAACCTCTGCCAAGCATTGACGGCCGAGCCCGCCGTCGGACGGGTGGTGGCGTTCGACGACCTCTCGACCGGCTATCGCGCGAACCTCTCCCGACTCGAGTCGGTCGAGCTGGTCGAGGGCTCCATCCTCGACGCCGGTCTCCTCGACGACGTGGTCCGGGGTGCCGACGCCATCGTGCACCTGGCAGCCCGTCCGTCCGTGCCGCGTTCACTGGCCGATCCGATGGCAAGCCATCTGGCCAACGCCACGGGAACCATGGAGGTCCTGGAGGCGGCGCGCCGGCGCGGCGACGTACAGGTCATAGTGGCCTCCTCGTCGTCGGTCTACGGCGCCAACCCCACCCTGCCCAAACGCGAGAGCATGGTGGCCATGCCGGCCAGTCCCTATGCGGCGAGCAAGCTGGCAGCGGAGTCCGCCGCCCTGGCCCACGGGCGCTCCTTCGGCATGCCGGTCCTCGCGTTCCGGTTCTTCAACGTCTTCGGGCCCCTCCAGGCGGCCGACCACGCCTACGCTGCCGTGGTCCCGACCTTCATCGCGGCCGCCCTCCGGAACCAGCCGCTTCCGGTGCACGGTGACGGTGGGCAGACCCGTGACTTCACCTACGTGGGCAGTGTGACCGCGGTGCTGACCGACGCGGTCCTGCGCCGGGTGACCGAACTCGAGCCGGTCAATCTGGCCTTCGGCACCCGGGTGTCCCTCCTCGAGCTCATCGCCCACCTCGAGGCCATGCTCGGCACTCCTCTGACCCGAGCCCACACCGAGCCGCGGGCCGGCGACGTCCGGGACTCGCAGGCCGACCAGGCCCGGCTGCGACACCTCTTCCCCGGCATCGAGCCGATCGGCCTGGAGCGCGGGCTCCGGGCCACCCTCGACTGGTTCCTGGAGTCGGCCTGACACGGGGTCCGAAGCTCGCCGACGAGCAGGGGTCGGTGCCTCATGCTCCCGGACGAAGCGAGGTGATCGCCGGCGCGGTCCTGATGGGCTGGACGATGGTGACCGCCATCGTCATCGCCCTGCACCCGGGTCCCAACGCGCTGGACCGCTGGGGGTTCCGCTCCCTATCCCGGTCGCCCGGATCGGCCCTCTACCTGCACACCACCAAACTCGGGGCGGCCGCCGTGCTGGCCGTCGGGTCCATCATGGCCGCCCTGGTCGTGGTGCGCCGGGACCGGTGGCGGGCACTGGCCTGCGTGGCCGGGCCACTGGCCGCCGCGCTGTTGGTCGAGTACGTGTTCAAGCCCGTTGTCGGGCGGCACTACCTGGGAGTTCTCAGCTACCCCTCGGGCAACGTGACCGATGTGGCATCGCTCTCCACCGCCTGGGTGGTCGCCGTGGTCCCCAGAGCCCGACCGTTCGTCGCCGTCGTGGGGGCAGTGGCTACCACCATGATGGCCGTGGCGGTGACCGGCTTGCGTTGGCACTACCCCAGCGATGCCCTGGGGGGTGCCGTCCTTGGCGTGGCCACGGTCCTCCTGATCGACGGAGTGTTCCACCTTCCCGCCGTGAACAGGAAGTTTCGGAGGCGACCCCCCGCCCGATCTCCTCAAAGATGATGAGATCGGGCTTGCGAAACGGGGGCCACGGGCTAGGATGGAGGCCGTAGGGGTCTCGTCGCGGGGCAAGGCCTTGTGCCATTGAGTAAGACGGGCGATGCGCGGGGGGGAACGATGGCAATCGATGTGCGAAGCGTCAATGACCTGGAGCCTGATGCTCCGCTGGGCGAGAGTCTCCGAACCCTGGCACTGGTCGAACTCGGGATGGTCGGTCCGGACGCCGGAGCGCTGGGCACCGTGCCTTCCAACCTCCTCGAGGCGGCCCTACGAGAGATCCAGCAGACGGTGCGTGCCGATGACCGGGCCTCCGCAGTCAGCAAGTCGCAGATCGCGGTCACCTTCGGCCCGGATGCAGGAGCTGTCAGCGCACAATCGCTGGGGGAGCGCTTGGCCGAGGCCGTAGGCCGTGGGCTCAATGGCACGGTCCACAACTCGGGACAGGCACGGGAGCAGGGACCGCGACGCTCCGGCGGAGTCCACGGGTCGAGCGAGGCTACGGAGCGTGGCGCCCCTCGATTGGACGGACCAGCTCATCCCTCGCCGGTGGTGACAATCGACAGGCTCCTCGGTGGGGGAACACCTCCCGTGGATGTGACCGAGGGTCACCTCCGACACGAGGCCGACGCGCGTCGCGCGGATCTTCCGACGTCAGCTCCCGCCCCACTGCTCCGCCATCGCACCATCGTCCGAGTCTGCGCCGATCATGTCGAGGACGGCGACCGTGGCGACACCGAGGATGACCGGGGAGACGCCGATCTGACCATCAACGGCCGCACCACGGATGTCTCGTCAGCCGTTGTGGTGGGCACCGTGCTGGTGGTGGATCCCCATCCCATGGCCCCGGGCACGCCGGGGTTGGCAACACTCGCCGCATCATCGGCGGCCAATCGACTCGGGTTCCGAGCAGAGGCCGTCGCGCTCACCGTCGACGACCGGCCGGAGATGACAATCAACGGTCGACAACTCGACCTCGCGATCATCGTCGTGGGCAACGAGCCGCCGGGCAACTTCACGAATTGGACCTCGAGCACCTGGTGCGTCCCCGGGAAGCTCGTGGATGCATTCGCCGCACAGGGAGTCGAGGTCCTGGCCGTCAGCGCCGGGGCCGGTGCCGGGGCACTCAGTGACTGCTTCGAACGTGGGGCTACGGTCGTGCTCGACCTCGACAAGCTTCCGTCCGAGCTGGAGCAGCGTCTGCACGCCCTCGATGACGGCGATCCGGCCAACGAGATGGATGCACACGCCCACCCCTCGCATTTCGAGTCGCTCCTGCTTCTGACCGCAAGTGAGCGCCGCGTCCTGTTCTATCTCACGACTGGGTACTCGGCCCAGGAGATCGCCGACAACCTGGTCGTCTCCTTGACCACCGTCCGTTCCCACATCCGCTCCGTCCTGAGGAAGCTCGGGGTCCGCTCGCAACTTGCCGCGGTGGCATTTGCCAACAGCCGCAGCTTCGAGTGCAACCAACGATTGCTGGACGCCGGTTCGCCCGCGTAGTAGCAGACTCAACCGGTCGGGGCTGGGGCGATTCCGCCCTCGCCGAGGAGCCGGAGCAGCTCGTACTCCGGCTCCAGCCTGGCTCGGAGGCGCTCCACCTGTGCATCGGTCAACAACGACCGGGTTCCCGTCACACGGGCCTGGCGCTCCACCAGCGGCAGTTCGAGGCGCCGTCCCAACGCGGCGAGCCCGCCGGCAAAGTCCTCGGTGAAGAACACGCTCGAACATGCGGCGATGCGATCGACCGCCTCGGACACGTCATGGCGCTCCGAGAACATCGCCAATTGGTTCAACAGGTCCGTGGCGGGCACCACGTCCAAGAAGGCGTCGAAGCCACCCCACGTCCTGCGGCGCTCACGAGTTGCCACTCTCCCTGGGGAGCTCGGATCGTCGCCGGCCACCAGATAGTCGAAGTAGGAGCGGACCCGCTCGATGGGATCCCTCAGGACGGTCACGGTGAAGGTCTTCGGTGGTAGTGGCTGGTCGGCGGCAGGCCGGTGCGATCGGCCGAAGAAGTATGCCCCTTCGGCCAAGAGGCTCCGCGTATTCGAAACGAAGCTGTACTCCCCACTGATCGTCCGCTGTAGTCGAGACGCGGCGATCCGACGCCACACGTCCATCGGATCCTCGCCGCCGAGTGACATGAAACTGAGGTACAGGCTGGTCCCGGCGGTCTTTCGTACGTGATAGCAGTAGACGCGGCGACTCCCATCAGGGAGCTCATAGCCCTCCGCCAACCGGCGATAGGTGGGGTCGGTGCGGATCTCCCACGAGGTCCGGACCTCACTCGCGCCCCGCCGAAGGCGGACCCGAGTCCGGCGCAGCGCTCGTCTCCGCGATGGCAAGGCGTTCGGATCCGACGACCTCGGCCCCGTTCCCACGGGCCCTACACTAGTCCCGATCCACGAACGCCCATCAGGTCGTCCTCTATTGAGCACCGTCGGTCACGGTGGCATAATCTGCCTGAAGGCAGGGGGCTGATCGTGGCCAGAGAGTCGTTCGACGCACCGCGAACGGGGCGTAGGTCACTCGTGGGTGGAAGAGTCCACTCGAGCCGCCTCACCAAGAGGAGACCGTAACTGTGAGCGCTCTCACGTCGTTGATGCCGTTCCACGAGCAGCGTCACTGCCCACGGGCACGCGTGCCGGATGCGTTTGGGCCGAAACTGTGAGCAAGAGGGACTCCGAATCGACCGCGGCAGGGGATCTGGAGGCGGAGGAACCCTCCGGCCCGGTAAAGCTCATCGTGTGGGACCTCGACGAAACGTTGTGGACGGGCACGCTCAGCGAGGGACCGGTAGCGCTGGCCCCGTCTCGGATCGACGTGGTGCGAGCACTGAACACGCGCGGCATTGTGAATTCGATCTGCTCGAAGAACGACGAGGCCGACGCAAGGGCACGTCTCGAGCAGGCTGGGCTCTGGAGCGAATTCGTGTTCGCCCGCATCGACTGGTCGCCGAAGGGTCCCCGCGTCGCCCAGATCATCGAGGACGCTCAGCTCCGGCCCGAGAACGTCCTCTTCATCGACGATCTGCCGATGAACCGGGGAGAGGTCCGCCACTACGTGCCGGGGATCCAGACGGCGGGGCCGGAGATCATCGACCGGCTCCTCTCCCTGCCCGAGCTTTCCGGCAAGGACGACCGGGAGTTGTCCAGGTTGCGCCACTACCGGTTACTGGAGCGCAAGCTCACCGGCCGCCGGACCGCAGCCGAGTCGAATGAGGCGTTCCTGCGGTCGTGCGACATCCGCATTGGCATGTTCCACGACACAGATGCCGAAGTGGAGCGGCTGTTCGAACTGGTGAACAGGACCCATCAGCTGAATTTCACGAAGCGCAGACCGGGGTTGGACGAGTTCACCTCGTTGCTGGGCGACCCTCGCTACGAGACGGGGTACGTGCGGGTCCGCGACCGCTACGGCGACTATGGAATCTGTGGGTTCTACTCGGTGTCGCTCGACAATGGCGCCTTGACCGACTTGCTCTTCTCGTGCCGGGTCCTCCACATGGGCGTGGAACAGTGGGTGTACGACCGTCTCGGCAGGCCCAAGGTATCCGTGGTCGGCGAGGTCGCCTCCTCACTCGACGGATCGGTCGAGTGGATCACCCTGGACGGCGAGGCATTTGCTGCTTCCGGGACAGCGTCGAACGGCCAAATCCGAGAGACGACAGCGACGCAACTCCAGCCGCGCCGGGTACACATGGTCGGCGGCTGCGACCTCAACACCACTGCCCAATTCCTCGGAGGTGAGATCAGCACCGAGTTCTCGCATCCAGGGCCGACCGGCGCTTTCGTGTACGTAGGTCACACAGAGGTCCTCCGGCAGGCCGCTTCCGGCCTCACCGCTGACCAACGAGCGCTGATCGGTCGGATTCCCTTCCTCGACCCCGAGGTCTACGACTCCCCGGCTGTCGTGGCACCCGACTACGACGTCCTCGTGCACAGTGTGCTGACCGACTACACGCAGGGCCTCTACCGTCATCGCGAGCTGGGACTCGTCGTGCCGTGGCGACAGTTCCATCAAGACGTCACCGACCCGGCCAACTGGCCATTCCTCGAATCGACCCTTGCCCACGTCGGGATTGGCCAGCACTTCCTTCGCTGGTTCTCAGAGGAGTTCGAGCATCTGGGCGGCATCACCGTTGATCGGTTCCAAGAGAACATCCGGTGGCTCGCCGGGTCGGTTCCGGACGGTGCGGCTGTCATCTTCATCAACGGCGCCGAGGTGCCGATCGACAATCCGACTGAGCCAGAACGGCACCTGCATCACCAGAACATGAATGCCGCGCTCGATCAGGTGGTCGCCGAACTGGCGAACGCCACTGTCTGTGACGTCCGAACGTTCGTCTTGACCGAGGACGACCTCACCGACAGCATCCGTCACTACAGGCGACGTGCCTACGCCCGCATGGCCGAGGAGATCCGCGCCACCGGTGCATCCGAACTTCAGTTCCAACGTGAGCGACTGACCGCCCGGACCTACTCCGAGGCGCGCAAGGTCGCTGCCCGTCAGTTGCTGCGCTTGCAGAAGCTCTCCAAGCGATGGCGACAGGCGCACTCCCAAACCTCGACCTGAGACAGCCCCTCCACCTGCGCTCGATCGTCCCATTCGGCCTCTGCTGCCCGGTCAACGGGGCCCACTCGTCCTGGCCTACCGGGGCCCCGGTAGGCTTGAAATCGGAGCGCCCATGGACCGAACCCGCAGACTCGCCGTCAGCCTCGCCCTCAATGCCGGGCTGGTGGTCGTCCAGGTGGTCTTCGGGGTGATGGCCCATTCAACCGGCCTGCTCGCCGATGCCGGGCACAACCTGACGGATGTCGGCGCCCTGGCCCTGTCGCTGGTGGCCGTCCAGTTCGCGCTCCGCCCCCCGAGTGCGGCCCGCTCCTACGGCAACCACCGGGCCACCATCCTCGCCGCTCTGGCCAATGCCGTTCTCATCGCCGCCGTCACCGTCCTGATCGTGGTGGAGAGCATCCACCGGCTCGGCCATCCCCAGCCGGTCCGGGCGGGGATCGTGATGGCGGTGGCATCACTGGGGCTACTGGTCAACGGAGGGGCCGCCCTGCTGTTGCGTGACGGCTCCGGCGACCTCAACATGCGCTCGGCCCTGCTCCACATGGTGGGGGACGCACTCGCCTCACTGGCGGTGGTACTGGCCGCCGCAGTGCTCTTGTTCGCGCCGTCCGCCACCTGGCTCGATCCGGCGTCCGCCCTGGTTGTGGCGGCCATCATCGTCTACCAGGCCTCTGGCGTGTTCCGGGGCAGCGTGGCCGTCCTCCTCCAGTCGACCCCGTCCGACGTCGACCTGGCCGAGCTCACCGCCACGATGGCGGCCGTGTCCGGCGTGGGCGAGGTCCACGACCTGCACGTCTGGAGCCTGTCCAGTGAGATGCGGGTCCTCTCGGCGCACATGGTCCTGACCGGCCATCCCACCCTGGAGGAGGCCCAGAGGATCGGAGACCGGGTGAAGGCCTCCATCGCCCGTCCGTTTTCCATCTCCCACAGCACCCTCGAGCTCGAGTGCGAGCGGTGCAACGACGATGACGACCCGTGCCGGATGGAGGTGGTGGCCCCCGCCCCCAAGTCGGCGCGCCTGCACTGACGCTCCAGCCCAGGGCGGGGGGCAGAGCGGGCGGTCCCGAGTAGCCGGACGGTCGAGACCGCCCGAACTCCTCGGGACCACACACCTGGCGGACGCGGCTTCACTCGCGCCGAGCCGTGTCGGACGGCTCTGCGGAGGCACCGGACTGGAGCGCCCAGGAGGGCACGCCGATCCGTCACCGGACCACTCTGTCGGTCACCTACGGCCCCGCCGTCCCTGCGTCTCGGACCTGGAGACCGGCCTTGCGACCTGTCCCCCGGACCTCCTCCCAGAGGCTTTTGGGGCTTCGGCTTTCCGAACAATTGACACTGTGATCGACAGGCAAACCCGGGTCAAGAGGGTGACGCGAAATCCCTACCTTTTCCTCTACATTTCCGGGGTCTTCCCCAGACATCGCGAGATATCCACCGGTCTTCCCCCAACATGTCAACCGTCGTTAACAGCCTGCAGGTTCTCACCGGCCGGCCAACGACTGGCGTCCCTCGGGATCCGGCTGTGGTCAGGCCCGAAGGCGGTGCAACTCGGCGGCCACAGCCTTGCCGTTGGCCTGGCCGCGGGTCGCCTTCATCACCAGACCGGTGAAGAAGCCGGCCAGCTTGTCGCCCTTCTCCCCGCCCTCGCAGTAGCGGGCCCACTCGTCGGGATGGGCCGCCACCGCATCGGCGATCACCGAGGTCAGCGAATCCTCGGACATCACCTCGAATCCCTTGGCCTTGGCGATGGCTGCGGGATCTCCCCCGCCGGCGACCAACAGGTCGGCCAGCACCGCCTTGGCCTGAGTGGCGCTCAACGAGCCTCCAGCCTCCATGGTCAACAGGGCCGTGTAGGAGACGGGGTCCAGACGCCGGGCCCTGTCGGCATCGGTGGCCGCCTCGTTGGCGGTGCGGGTCAGCGCCAACGAGGATGCCACCCCTCCGGCCGCCGCGGCAATCACCAACTCGTCCAGACCCAGGTCGACGACGGTGGCCACCTGGTCGACCTGTGCATCGGTCACTCCCCCGGCGTCCTCCAACAGCTCGATGAGACGCGATCGCCGCTTGGCCGGCATCAGACCAAGGGTGTCCGCCACCGCTCCGATCCACTCGGCGTCGGGGACCAGGGGCACCAGGTCGGGCTCGAGGAAGTAGCGGTAGTCGTAGGCGTCCTCTTTCGAGCGGAGGGTCACCGTCCGTCCGGCATCCTCGTCCCAGTGCCGGGTCTGTTGAACGACTCGTTCACCCGATTCGATGAGGACGATCTGGCGTTCGGCCTCGAACTCGATGGCTCGTCCCAGCGAGCGTACCGAATTGAGGTTCTTGATCTCGCAACGGGTGCCGAAGGGGTCGTCGGACGACCGCCGCACCGACACGTTGGCGTCGACCCGCATCGACCCCTCTTCCATCTTGCCGTCCGAGGCCCCCGAGGCAACCAGTACCGCCCGCAGCTCGGTGGCGTACGCGCGGGCCTGGGCGGAGGACCGCATGTCCGGGGCACTCACGATCTCCACCAGCGGCACGCCGGACCGGTTGTAGTCGACCAGCGAGTAGGCCGCGCCGTGGATCCGGCCGGAGATGCCCGAGTGGGAGGTCTTGCCGGTGTCCTCCTCCATGTGGGCCCGCTCGATCCCGACCTGGGTTCCGTCCGGCAGGTCGAGGTGACCGTTCACGTTGATCGGCTCGTCGTACTGGCTGATCTGGTAGTCCTTGGCCTGGTCCGGGTAGAAGTAGTTCTTCCGGTGGAACGTCGACGACCGGATCTCACAGTCGAGGGCGGTCCCGATGGCCATGGCCAACTCCACCGCCTTCTGATTGAGTACGGGCAGTGAGCCGGGCAGGCCCAGGCACACCGGGCACACATTGGTATTGGGCTCGTCCCCGAACATGTTGGGGCAGCCGCAGAACAGCTTGGTGGCCGTCTTGAGCTCGCAGTGCACCTCGAGGCCGATCACCATCTCCCAGCCGGGCTTCATGACCGACCTCCCGCGACCAGTGAGGGAGCAGCCAGGGCGGGTGCGGCCGCCTCGACTACCGCAGCCACCTTGAACAGCGTGCTCTCCGAGAGGGCCGGGCCCAGCAGCTGCACGCCCACCGGGAGTCCGTCGTCGCCCGCCCCGAAGGGCACGCTGATGGCCGGATGACCGGCCAGGTTGGACGGAATGGTGCAGACGTCCGACAGATACATGGTGAGCGGGTCGTCGGTCTTGGCACCGAGGGCGAAGGCGGTGGTGGGGGCGGTGGGGCCGAGTAGGACGTCACACGTCCGGTAGGCGGCGGCGAACCCTTCGATGATCTTCGTGCGCACCCGCAACGCCTGGTTGTAGTAGGCGTCCATGTAGCCGGCCGACAGCACGTAGGTCCCCAGCATGATGCGTCGCTTGACCTCCGGACCGAACCCGGCCGACCGGGTGGCGATGTTCATGGCCGCAGTGTCTTCGGCCTCGACCCGCAGCCCGTAGCGGACGCCGTCGTAGCGGGCCAGGTTGGAGGAGGCCTCCCCGGGGGCGATGAGGTAGTAGGCCGACAGTCCGAGGCGGACCTCGGGGACCGAAACCTCCTCCACCCGCGCTCCGGCCCTGGTCAGAGCCTCTGCCGCCTGGTGGGTGCGGGCCACCACGTCGGGGGCGGCACCATCGAGGAACTCGGAGAGAATACCCACGGTCAGGCCGGCGACGCCGTCCTCGAGGACCGAAAGGGCCCTGGGCGTCGGGCGGTTGAGGGAGGTGGAGTCACGGGCATCGTGGCCGCCGATGACGTCGAAGAGCAGGGCGGCGTCGGCCACCGTGGTGGCGAACGGCCCGATCTGGTCGAGCGAGCTTGCAAATGCCACCAGTCCGTAGCGCGACACCGCGCCGTAGGTGGGCTTCATGCCGACCACCCCGCACAGGGCGGCCGGTTGGCGGATGGAGCCGCCTGTGTCCGAACCGAGGGCCAGGGGTGCGAACCCGGCGGCGACGGCCGCCGCCGATCCACCCGAGGACCCCCCCGGCACCCGGTTGGTGTCATGGGGATTGCGGGTGGCACCGAAGGCGGAGGTCTCCGTCGAGGAGCCCATGGCGAACTCGTCCATGTTGGTCTTGCCCACCATCACCGCGCCGGCCTTGCGCAACCGGGTCACCACCGTGGCGTCGTAGGGCGGGCGCCACCCTTCGAGAATCCTCGACGAGCACGTGGTGGGGACCCCCCGGGTGCACAGGTTGTCCTTGAGTGCCACCGGTACGCCGGCCAACAGGCCGGGGTCGTCCCCCGCCTCCACCACACGGTCGACCGCCCGGGCCTCCCCACGGGCCTGGTCGGCGGTGACCAGGTTGAACGCGTGGACCGCACCGTCACCGGACTCGATGGCGGCGAGGTGCTCCTCGAGGATTTCGAGGGCCGACCGTGCCCCGGCCCGTACCGAGGCGGCCAGGTTCCCCGCCGGTCGGGGGGCCTTCACGGTGCCTCTCCCAGGATGCGCGGCACCCGGAAGCGGTGGTCCTCCACCGAGGGGGCCTGGGCCAGCACCTCCTCACGGTCGACACCCGGGGTGGGCTCATCGGGTCGCAGCACATTGGTCACCGCCAGGGCATGGGCGGTGGGGGCCACGCCGGCCAGGTCGAGGGAGGCCACATCGGCGGCGTGGTCGAGGACCTGGGCCAACTGCTCGGTGTACAGATCGAGCTCCTCCTCCGACAGGTCCAGGCGGGCCAGGACGGCCACGTGGGCCACCTCGGCACGGGTCAAGCGTTTCGGCTCGTCCATCAGGTGTTCACGTCGCCGGGTCCACCCAGAACCTCAGCGGCAAAGGCGACCACCCGTTCCTCGATGAGCGGGGCGTCCCAGTCCAGCGTGGCCACGTGGTAGCTGCGCTCGAGGAACACCCGTTCGATCGGGCCACCCACCGAGCGCTCGAGGACGTCACCGGACACCGGCTCGACCACGTGGTCCTCCCGGCTGCTCAGCAGCAGCGTCGGGCAGTGGATGGCACCCAACTGGGGGTAGAGGCTGTCCACCCCGTCGAACAACGAGAGGGCGGCGGCCAGCGGCGATCCCTGGTAGGCGGCTTCGGCCGACCCTTCCTTGGCGATGTCCGAGCCGATGCCGTCGGCCACCTCCATCCCGTCGGCCAGCAGGGTTCGGACGATGGCGCGGTACTCGGCGGACGGGGGATCGATCATCGGGTTGATGACCGCGATGCCGGCGATCTCCGCGTGGTGGGCGGCCAACCAGCAGGTGAGGGTGCCCCCCATGGACAGGCCGCTGACCACCACGTGCTCGCACCGTTTGGCCAAGCCCTGGTAGGCACCTTCGGCCGCACCCAACCAGTCCTCCCACCGGGTAGGCACCATGTCCTCGACCGCGGTGCCGTGGCCCGGCAGCAGGGGCATGTCGACCGTGTAGCCGGCCCGGGCCGCCGCCTCGGCCAGCGGACGCATCGATTGGGGATTACCGGTGAAACCGTGGAGGACGAGTACGCCGTGGGATCCGCCGTCGGACGACCACGGCTCGGCACCTGGGATGATGGGAGCAGTCACGGAACGGGATGCTACCGGTGATGCCGGGGCATGCCCAGCAACACCGTGGCGGCGGAAGCCGATCGGGGTCCGGAGACTAGGGTTGGGCGCCAGACGACCCAACCGACGGGCAAGGAGCAGCGCGTAGATGTCCACCTATCAGTTTCTGAGCAACGAATGGCTGGCCGAGGCCAGTACCATCCGGGCGGAGTTCTTCGGCAAGGGCGCCACCATCGACCAATCGATCCGGATGAACCTGATCGTCATCACCGTGCCGTTCGGCGAGGGCACCCTCCACGCCCATGCTGATACCAGCACCGGTGAACTGGTCATCGATATCAGCCACATCGACCCGGTCGACCTCACCGTCACCATCGAGTACGAGATCGCCAAGGCCATCCTGGTCGAGGGCAACCCGCAGGCCGGCCTCCAGGCATTCATGCAGGGCAAGATCAAGGTCGAGGGGGACATCGCCAAACTGCTGGCGCTCCAGTCGATGACTCCGGACCCGGTCGCTGCGGAGATCGGCGCCCGCATCCAGGCGATGACCGACTAGCAGTTAGGCCGGCGGCAGGTCGGCGGCCTTCCGGTTCCTGGCGGGCCGCGGGGTGTTGCGCATGAAGAGGCCGCACGCCCCGGCGAGCACGGCCACCACCGCCCCCACCGCGTAGGCCCGGTGGAACGAGGCCAACGAGCCCACCCCGCCGTGTCCTGACGCCTGCACGGTCACCATCACCTGGATGCCGGCCACGATGCCGATCTGGGTGATGAGTTGCTGGGCGGCGCTCATCACCCCGAGCTCGTCAGGGGCCACCTCGTTCGATGCCGAGGAGACCGTGGACGGGGTGGAAAGGCCGTTGCCCACCCCTGAAAGAGCCAGGGCCACCAGGATCACCACCAGGGACGGCTGGGCGCCGAGCCCGGTGAACACCAGCATCGACACGGTGAGGGCCAGGGCCCCGACCACCACCAACGATCGCTCCCCCACCTTGACGGCGGCATAGCCGGCGACGGGTGCTATCAGGGAGAACATGAGCGGTCGGG
The DNA here is from genome assembly GCA_017883105.1 of Acidimicrobiales bacterium. Lineage (GTDB taxonomy): Bacteria > Actinomycetota > Acidimicrobiia > Acidimicrobiales > RAAP-2 > Bog-756. The sequence goes on along the minus strand of JADGOF010000002.1, from coordinate 258 downwards.
CGGTCGACACCAGCCCGGCCCGGGTCTCGCTGTAGCCGTAGATACCTTCCATCAGGATGGGGAAGAGGAAGAAGCCCCCCATGTAGGAGAAGTTGGTGAACGCCCGGGCCCCGAGTGGGAAGACGAAGTTGCGCATCCTGAAGTACCGCAGGGGGATCAGGGGGTGCGGAGCCCGTCGTTCGTGGAGCACAAAGCAGGCGCCGGCGGCAACGCTCAACCCGAAGATGGCGATGGTCCCCGGTGCGGTGAATCCCCAGG
>JADGOF010000399.1 GCA_017883105.1 Acidimicrobiales bacterium | reverse complement strand
GATCCTCGCCCCTATGTGTGGCACAAGACCGCCGATGAGATCCTTGCCTCCCTCGGTGGATATCTTGAGCGAGTTGTTGACTCAGGACACTAGGGCCAAGAGTGGAACGCGTTCTATTCTTTCACTGTATGACCTGATGACAACGGGCACCGAAAGGGGCTCGCGAAAGGAGCGGATCCACGATGGTCCCCACGACAGCCCGGCCGGTCTGCGACTTCGACGTCCTGGATCGCAGCTTCTACCAGAACCCGCATCCCGCCTACTCGTGGATGAGAGCCAACCGCCCGATCTTCTGGGACGAAGCCAACGGGATATGGGTGGTGTCGCGCCATGCCGAGGTGTCCTATGTGTCGATGCACGCGGAACTGTTCTGCTCGGGCCACGGGGTTCGCCCGAAGGAGGGGGCCATGCTGTCGCTCATCGGCCTCGACGGCGAGCGCCACGTGAGCCAGCGCCGCCTCCTCAACAAAGGCTTCACCCCGAGGATGATCCGCACGATGGAGCCGCGGGTGCGCCAGGTGGTGACCGAGGTGCTCGACGAGATTGCGGATCGTTCGTCATGTGACTTCGTGACCGACATCGCTATACCGGTCCCTCTGGTCGTCATCGCCGAGCTCATGGGCTTGCCGGTCGAGGACCGGGTCCAACTCGGCCATTGGTCGGACCGCATGATGGCCGGTGAAGGTCGCGGCGACCCGGCTGACCCGGCGACAGCCGACGCCGGTGCCGCGTTCGGCGAGTACGTGGCCTACCTGTCCGACATGATCGAAGAGCGACGCCAGGCCCTCAAGCAAGGTCGTGCACTCCCGAATGACGCGGTCAGCGTGTTGGTCAGTGCCGACGAGGACGGTCTCCTCGAGTCCAGCGAGGAGCTCGCGCACGACGAGCTCACGATGTTCCTGGTCATCCTGCTGGTGGCCGGTAACGAGACCACGCGCAATGCCATCTCGGGCGGCATGTGGGCGTTCAACCAGTTCCCCGACGAGTGGCAGCGGCTTCGCGGGAACCCCGAGTCGTTCGAGACCATGGCCGACGAGATCGCTCGTTACGTGAGCCCGGTCATCAGCTTCTCCAGGACAGCGACGCAGGACACCGAGCTCGCCGGCCAGCGGATCGCCGAGGGTGAGAAGGTACTGATGCTCTACCAATCGGCCAACCGCGACGAGGATGTCTTCGAGGACCCCGACATCCTGCGGGTCGACCGCAACCCCAACCCGCATCTCGGCTTCGGCGTCGGCCCGCACGTGTGCATGGGCATCAACCTGGCCCGGCTGGAGATCCGAGTCATCTTCGAGGAATTGACCAGGAGGTTCCCCGCCATGGTCGTGGCCCCCGGCGTGTCACCGGTGTACGCCGAGCATGCCCTGGTGCACGCCGTGGAGTCGCTGTCGGTCGAGTTCTGACCCGAACGCGGCTGACCCGAAAGTCTGCGACGCACAGGTGACCGGCTCCGGTTTCGATCCACTACGCATCGTCGAAGCCTTTGATCGCCGCGTCGCTGACGGCCTACGAGAGTCGTGCCGGATACTGGACGACGAGTGAGTCACAAATAGGCCTCCCGGGGACACGAGCCCTGGGTGACGGTGAACCGGCCTGTAGGCGGGAAACTGCAATGTGCGCTTCTGGGGGCACACCGAGGGACACGGAACGCGCTGACCTGCACGTTCGCGAATCGCTGTCGCGGAGTCCCTGCGAATTCCATGAGGAAATGGGCCACGATTGGGCCACGGGAGACGACCCTCAACTGATTGAACCGGACTGGGTATCCCGGAGGCTCCTGACCTTGGAAACGGGGATGGAGCATGGAATCAACGAAGCCTTCCCAGAAGCGGTATCCGCCTGAGCTGAAAGAGCGAGCCGTGAGGATGGTGCTCGACCTCCGGAGTCAGGATCCGGAGGACCACGGCGTGATCACGAGGGTGTCCCGCCAGCTCGGCGTCGGCACGGAGTCGTTGCGCACCTGGGTCAACCAGGCCGAGGTGAATGCCGGCAAGCGGCCGGGCCTCACCACGAGTGAGCAAGCCGAGATGGCCGATCTGAAGAAGGAGGTGCGGGAGCTGCGCCGGGCCGCCATCCTGCAGGCGGCAGCGACTTTCTTCGGGGCGGAGCTCGACCGCCGACCGCCGAGATAGTGGCGTTCATCGACACCCACCGGGAGGACACGACCGGTGGGTGTCGATGGGGGGTCGAGCCGATCTGCGAACAGCTGCAGATCTCCCCCTCCGCCTACTACGACACCAAGTCCCGACCCCCGTCGGCCCGGGAGGTCCGCGACCTGGATCTCGGACCACAGCTCCAGGCCATCTGGAAGAAGAGCTACTCCGTCTACGGACGCAGGAAGCTCACCCGAGCTGCCCGCAACAAGGGGCTCCACGTGGGCCGGGACCAGGTGGCTCGGCTCATGAAGCGCCAGGGCATCTGCGGGGCCACCTGGGCGAAGAAGCGCTTCACCACCAAGTCCGACCCCGCCGCTGTGCGAGCCCCCGACCTCGTCAACCGCAACTTCACCGCCACCCGGCCCGATCAGCTGTGGGTCGCCGACTTCGAGCGCCACGAGGCGCTCCCGAACCCTGCGGTGGTGAAAGGACACCGCCTGTGGCTCGTCGCAGCGAGCCGCTGAAGCTGAGGGCAGCCCGATCCCCGAGACGGGGGTGAGGGTGGACAGCAGCCCTGACAACGACGGGACGGGCCAGCACTGCCAGATGGTCCGGGTCCGGCAAGCAAGACAGAAAGGCGTACGTGAGGAACCAGCGGCTGAACGCCCCTCAAGAGACCCAGCGGCTCGAACCTGGTGGATCTGGGCCGCAGAGCAGCGCGCACCCGCACAAGGTTGTGCGGGGAACTCCTCGGTCGGGTGATGTCGCCGACCAGGAGGCCACGATGAAGGACTGCGGCGTAGTCGTGGCGATGCTGCAGGGGCATAGCTGGGCGCCGACCCTGTCAATGGGATCGGGAGTGAACGTGGGAACCATCCCGGTGGCCCCCTCACCGACCAGCTTCCAGCTGGCCGGCGGGAAGGCACGTCGTCGGCTGATGTCGCCGGGATGGGACGGAGGA
>JADGOF010000398.1 GCA_017883105.1 Acidimicrobiales bacterium | reverse complement strand
CCTGGTCCGGCGGTACCAACACGATCCGGCCCGCCACGAGCTCGAAGTGGACGAGGACGACATCAACGCCGCCGTGCACCTCTTCTGGAGGGTCTCGTCAGGTGACCGCCTGGAGACCACGGCCAACATCGCGGCCGCCGCAGGGCCGACCATCGTGTTCTGCCGCACCAAGCACAGCACCGACCGGATCGCCCGCCAGTTGGAGCAACGGGGCGTCCGTGCCGCGGCCATCCACGGCGACCGGAGTCAGAAGCAGCGGGAAAAGGCCTTGGACTCGTTCGTGCGCGGCTCGGTCGACGCCCTGGTGGCCACTGACGTCGCTGCCAGGGGGATCCACGTCGACGGGGTCAACGCCGTCGTCCACTACGACCCGCCGGCTGACTCCAAGGACTACGTGCACCGTTCGGGCCGTACCGCCCGGGCGGGGGCCACCGGCGTGGTGGTCAGCCTGGTCACCCCCGATAAGGCCGGTGCAGTGAAGCGTCTCCAACGCGACCTCGGCGTCCCCAGCGGAACGACCACACCCGACGTGGCTGCCATCACCGCGGTCATCGGCGAGCCGCCAAAACGTCGGCCGAGCACGGAACGGGTGAGCGACCACCACGGCTCCGACCGCCGGGACAGCGGCCCCGGAGTGCGCACCGATCGTCACGACCGATCCAAGCAACCATGGAAGGCACGTCGTCCTGCCGCCGGCAAGAGCGGTTCGGGCGCGAGGCAGAAGGCCCCGTGGTCCAAGGACGGCGGACATGCCGGTCCTTCGTCGTCGGGTGAGCACTCCGGCCCCGGGCCCAAGAAGAAGCACGGCGGATCGGGCACCTGGACAAAGCCGGGCAAGCCGGCAACGCGGGGCAAGCCGAACGCGTCTGGACGCCCGGGTCGCCCTGGCGCCGGATCATCGCCGTCGGCCCGCAGCGGGCGTCCACCCGGCGGATCGTCGGGCGGAGGCGCCCAGAGCGGTGGGTCCCACACGCCCCGGCGCGGGGGCGGAGCGGGTGCCCGGACGAACACCGGCGGTGCGGGTAGAACCCGCGGCGGCCGCTGATCCCTGATCCGGGGGTCGGCTCCGGCTCGACGTCGTCGATCCCGGCACCAACCATCTACAGTCATCGGCATGGCATCTGACACGAAACCATCCGTGACCATCCCCGATGGCCCGCCTCCCACCGAGCTGCTGATCGAAGATATCGAGATCGGCGGCGGCCCGGCGGCGGAGGCCGGCAAGCCGGTCAACGTCCACTACGTCGGAGTCTCGTGGTCCACCGGCGAGGAGTTCGACTCGTCGTGGAGCCGCGGCGAGCTGTTCGCATTCCCCCTCGGCGCCGGTCATGTGATCCCGGGATGGGATCAGGGCGTGGCCGGGATGTTGGTTGGCGGGCGACGCCGCCTGACCATTCCGCCCCACCTGGGCTACGGCGAGCGGGGTGCCGGCGGGGTGATCGGTCCGAACGAGACGTTGGTCTTCGTGGTCGATCTCTTCGACGTGGGCTGAACCGGTAGCGGGGGCTCAGCTCAACGGAACAGGTCCTCGCCCGGCGGGCGGACGATCTCGGCGGCCACCGACGCCGGACGAAGCCATCGGGGATCGACACCACGGAGGACGGCGGCGGGGATGCCGCGGTCCTTCCCCATCACCAGCTCGGCCGCTCCGGCCAGTTCGTCGGCGACGCACACCTCGGTCGCCTTGAGGACCCGGCCGGTGGCATCGGTGGTTCCCCGCAGGTCCACCACGCCGGCCACGCCGGCCACGCCGATGGCGATGTCGGTGACGCCTTGGCGCCAGGTGCGGCCGAAGGTGTCCGAGATGACGATGCCGACCGACACGTGGTACCGGTGTTCGAGCGCCTCGCGGATACGGCGGGCCGACCGGTCGGGGTCGAGGGGGAGCAGGGCTGCGGTTCCCTCGTCGACATTGGAGAGATCCACGCCGGCGTTGGCGCAGACGAATCCGTGGCGCGTCTCGGTGATGAGCAGATCGCCGCGGCGCCGGACGATCCGCACCGACTCCCGCTCGATCAGCGCATGGATGGCGGTGATGTCGTCGGGGTCGATGTCGACCAGCCGCCCCTCGGCCTTCGACACCACCTTCTGGGTCACCACCAGCACGTCCCCGTCGACCAGGCCCCCCGGGACCGGGGACGCGGCGCTGTCGGGTGGGAACAGCACCTCGGCCAGCAGAGCGACCAGGTCGTCGCCCGGAGTGACGTCCCCCATCCCGGTGACCGGGAAGATGGACAGTGTGCCCGGCCGCCTGGTCCCCGGCGGCTCAGCTGACGGCATCCAGCACCACCTGTGACAGGTGGGCCGAACGCCCCACGGTGGACATGATGGTCGGGGCAACCACGCACCGGACCCCCTCCGCCTCGACCAGCGGGGCCAGTGCCGCGTCGGACTCGTCGATGACGAGGGTGCCCATCCATGAGGCATACCACTTGGCCACGCCCACCACTGAGGACTCGAACCCCATCTCCCGCAGGAGCCGGTCGGCCGGCCCCTTCAGGGCGGCCCCGGCGACGATCGGGGAGACGCCGACGATCCGGTCCCGCACCCGGCGCAACCGGTCGAGGACCCCGGGCACGGCCAGAAGGGGCCCGATCGAAACGACCGGGTTCGACGGGCAGACCACGATGGCGTCGGCCCCGGTCAAGGACTCCAGCACCCCGGGGCCCGGGCGCGCAGCGCCGGCACCTTCGAAGCGGATCCCGGCCACGGCTACGTCGTGGCGCAGGCGCACGAAGTATTCCTGGAAGCCGACCTCGGGCCCGCCGACCAACCGCAATCGGGTCCGCAGGGGATCGTCGGTGACCGGAAGGACCCGGATTCCCACACCGAACGAGCGCATCAGCTCGCCGGTCACCTCGCCGAGCACCGCCCCCTCGCTGAGGCGTTGGGTCCGGAAGCAGTGGGTGGCCAGGTCTTGGTCACCGAGGTTGAACCAGGTGACTCCGCCCAGTCGACCGAGCGACTCCATTACCCGCCAGGTCTCCCCGGCGAGGCCCCACCCGGTCTCCGGATTGACGGCGTCGGCCAGGGTGTACATCACGGTGTCCAGGTCGGGGGAGA
>JADGOF010000041.1 GCA_017883105.1 Acidimicrobiales bacterium | reverse complement strand
ACCACAAATGCTACATTCACCTCGAGTGCTGGCGCCCAGATGCAACGGTGAGGAGTTGACCGATGACTGTCTGCGGTCAAGGCAGCATGAGTGCCAGACTGCTGCCGTCACCCACCAGCCGCTCCGTGGCGGTGGTTGGCGGACTCAGCCCGGGCCAGTGCCCCCATCACCGCGTCGACGGCCTCGCCGACAGATGTGCGATGTTCGATCACCACATCGGGTGCGTCGGGGACCTCGTAGGGGTCGTCTACCCCGGTGAACGACCCGAGGGTGCCCCCGGAAGCCCGGGCGTACAGCCCTTTCGGGTCGCGGGCTGCGCACAGTTCCACCGAAGCGGCCATGTACACCTCGACGAAAGGCAATGCGGAACGCTCGTGGAGCCGGCGGGCACTGCGCCGTGATTCGGCGTACGGGCTGATAAGAGCGACAATGGCCACTAATCCGGCATCGGCGAACAGACGGGCCGCCTCAGCAGCTCGTCGAGCGTTCTCCTCACGAGCTTCGCGGCCGAATCCGAGATCGCCGTTCAATCCGCTTCGGAGATTGTCGCCGTCAAGCCGATAGGCATTTCGGCCACCTCGGACAAGGCAACTCTCGACAGCTGAAGCCAGCGTGGACTTCCCCGAGCCGGAGAGACCGGTCAGCCACAGGGTAGCTCCCCGAGCTCCGAGGATCTCTTCCCGCTCCGCACGGCTGACATCACCGTGGTGCCAGGTAACATTCGGCGACGTCATGGCCTTCAGGCCATCTTCAGTCAGGACCGAGCAACATGCCGGCGCCTGCGGTGACGTCGGTGTCCTCTGCTGCCAGAATGAACGAGCCGGTCTGGCGGTTGCGGCGGTAACTGTCGTAGTAGAGCGGTTGCGTCACACGAAGACTCACTCGCCCGACGTCGTTGAGGGCGAGTGAAGTGGCTGATTCGTCCCGGTGGAGCGTGTTCACATCCAGGCGATAGTGGATGTCGCGTACCACGGCCCGGACCCAGCGCGTGGTGTGCTTGAGGGCCAGGAAGTCTCCCGGCGCCAACGGACGCTCCGTCATCCAGGCAACCATGGCATCGAGGTCCTGCCCGACGGTCGGCTGGTTCATCGGACGACAGATCAGATCGCCGCGCGAGATGTCGATGTCGTCGTCGAGCCTGATTGTCACCGACATCGGCGGAAATGCCTCATCAAGCGGTCCGTCGAATGTGTCGATGCCTGCGACCGTGGTCGTCAATCCCGACGGAAGGACCATCACCTGGTCACCCGGGCGAAACACCCCGCCCGCCACCCGGCCGGCATACCCCCGATAGTCCAGTCGGCTGGCCGCTTGGGGACGGATCACCCACTGAACCGGTAGGCGCGGGTCGATCAGATTGCGGTCGGAGGAGATGTAGACCTGCTCAAGGTGATGGAGCAGTGACGCGCCCTCGTACCAGGGCATGTTGACCGAGCGCTGGACGACGTTGTCACCCTGCAGGGCCGAGATCGGGATGAAGCTGAGGTCGGCGACATCGAGCCGGCTGGCGAACGCCGCGAACTCCTCGCGTAAGGACTCGAACACGTCTCGGTCGTAACCGACCAGGTCCATCTTGTTCACGCACAGGAGGATGTGAGGTACGCGGAGGAGCGAGGCCAAAAAGGCGTGCCGGCGGGTCTGCTCGACAATCCCTTTGCGGGCATCGACGAGGACGATGGTGAGGTCGGCATTGGAGTTCCCCGTGACCATGTTGCGGGTGTACTGAATATGCCCCGGGGTGTCGGCAATGATGAATTTACGCGCCGGAGTGGCGAAATACCGATAGGCGACATCGATGGTGATCCCCTGTTCGCGCTCGGCGCGGAGGCCGTCGGTGAGCAACGCCAGGTCGGTGTACTCATCACCGCGCTGCCGGCTCACGCGCTCGACCGACTCGAGTTGGTCCTCGAAGATTGCTTTCGAGTCGAAGAGCAGCCGGCCGATAAGGGTACTTTTGCCGTCGTCGACCGACCCGGCTGTGGCTAGGCGTAGCAATTCCACTAGAAGTAGCCCTCCCGCTTGCGGTCCTCCATAGCTGCCTCGCTCACCCGGTCATCCGCTCGGGTGGCACCTCGTTCGGTCAATCGTGAGGCTGCGACCTCGATGACGATGTCCTCCGCCGAGGATGCGCTGGATTCCACCGCTCCCGTACAAGTCATGTCTCCCACGGTCCGATAGCGCACCGTGGCCTCAAAGGTCTCCTCGTCGTCGCGAGGGGACACGTGGGGGCCCACTGCCAGCAGCATGCCGTCACGCCGGAAGACGTGACGCCGATGAGAGAAGTAGATGGACGGCAGATCGATCTGCTCCTCGACCACGTACTGCCAGATGTCCAGTTCGGTCCAGTCCGACAGCGGGAACACCCGGATGTGCTCACCAGACCGGTGCCTTCCATTGAACAGCGACCACAGTTCGGGCCGCTGGTTCTTCGGATCCCACTGCCCGAACTCGTCCCGGAACGAGAAAACCCGCTCCTTGGCCCTGGCCTTCTCCTCGTCCCTCCGGGCCCCGCCAAATACCGCATCGAACCGATGTTCGTTGATCGCGTCCAGAAGGGTCCGGGTCTGGAGACGATTGCGGGACGGATTCGGGCCGGCTTCTTCGGCCACCCTCCCGCTGTCGATCGAATGCTGCACCGAGGCGACCACCAGCGTGGCCCCGATCTCCGTCACACAGCGATCACGGAACTCCAGTACCTCAGTGAAATTGTGGCCCGTGTCGATGTGCATCACCGGGAACGGAATCCTGCCAGGCCAGAAGGCTTTTTGTGCCAGCCGGAGCATGACAACGGAGTCCTTCCCCCCGGAAAAGAGGAGCACCGGGCGTTCGAATTCTGCGGCAACCTCGCGGATGATATGGATCGATTGCGCTTCGATATTCTGAAGCTCGGACAGCTGATATTGGCCCGACCCGGCGACGCCCCAATCCCGTTCCATGAGAAACCAATCTAGTACATGGCCACAATAAGAGGAACAGGTCGTAGACTCGATCCGATGCGTGACGCACGGTCGCGCATGATCCAGGCCTCCCATCGGACGCCGGGGGAGATGACGATGGGGCCGAGCGGAGACGGACGGCGGACGCCACCTGTCGAACCTGTTGAGGAATCGCCTCCTCCCCCCCATCCTGAGGCCCAAGGGGAAGTACCGGCGACGCCACCACTCACAATTCGTCCGGCCCGAGGCGCTGATGCCGCAGAAGCAGCTGTCCTCCACGCTGGCCAGATCTCCCAGGGCTTCCTTTCCGCCCTCGGTCCACGCTTCCTCGAGCGCCTCTATCGTCGCGTCACTCTGTCGGCGGGCTCCTTCGTCCTCGTCGCAGAAAGCCGGGGATCCACCGTCGGGTTCATCGCCGGCTCGACCGACGTTGCCGGCCTCTACCGGCGTTTCCTCTGGCGGGACGGGATCCCCGCTGCCTTGCGCTCGGCTGGCCGCCTTGTCACCGGATGGCGCAAGGTCCTCGACACCCTGGGCCACGGGGCCCCAAGCGGGGACGGGAAGGGCCGGGGAGCGGAGCTCCTCGCCATCGCCGTCGAACCGAACTGGCAGGGCCGAGGAGTCGGTCGAGAGCTGGTGGCCTCCTTCCTCCAGGAGGTCGAGGAAGGAGGGTTCGATACAGCTCACGTGGTGGTCGGATCGGACAACCACGGTGCCGTCGCTCTCTACGAGCGTGCCGGGTTCGTCGTCGCCGAACGCTTCGAACTCCATTCCGGTACCGAGTCGCTGCTCATGCAGTGGGAGCGCCCCCTGCCTTCCGACCCGTCAGGACCCGACCGACCGTGAGCGGACCGCTGATCGCCGCCCTTGCCCTGGTCGCGACGCTAGGAGTGACGCCGCTGGTCATCATCACGGCGAGACGGTCGGGGATAGTGGATCATCCCGGAGCACTGAAGCCCCAGGCCGTCCCCGTGCCCTATCTGGGTGGAGTCGCCGTATTCGCGGGTACAGCCATCGGAGTGACGGTCGGGCGGCCAGTGGTCCTCGTCCCCCTGACTGCCGCCCTGTGCCTCGGCGTCGCCGACGACCGTTTCGACCTCCCTCCGCATTGGCGGTTGCTCGGGCAGGTGATTGTCGGAGCATCGATCGCTGTGACGTGCCCCGTGCATCTGCTCTGGCCGCTTGGCGCCGTACTGATCGTCGCGGTCACCGTGCTGCTGATCAACGGCGTGAACCTCATCGATGGGCTGGATATGCTGGCTGCCGGGGTGGCCGGGGTGGCCGCGGTCGGGTTCGCCATCATCCTCCACGGATCGGGCCGGCAGCTGGCTGTCGCCCTGGCCGGAGCGCTCCTGGGCTTCCTCGCCTACAACCGCCCTCCAGCCCGGGTGTACCTGGGCGACGGTGGCTCCTACCTGCTGGGGGCCGCACTGACCGTGCTGCTGGCGGCGTCCTGGGGCCGAGGCGTCACAGTGCCCAGGGGAACGGCAGCATTGGCGTTGGTGGCGGTGCCTGCGGGGGAGGTGGCATGCGCCGTGGTCCGCAGGGTACACGGCCGACTCTCGCTCATGACCGGTGACCGTGGACACCCGTACGATCGCCTGGTGGCCCGTGGATGGCCCCGCGCGTCGGCCAGCCTCTCCTACATCGTCGTGCAGTCGATCCTTGTCGGTGGTGCGCTGGTGGCCGTGCATATGGGATCGATGACCGCCGCCGTGGCTGTTGACATCGCCGGCGCGGCCCTGCTCCTTTCCCTGGCCGGCGCCTCCGGTGCGCTCACCCCTGATCAGGAGGCACGGACATGAGCAGGATCTATCTCTCCCCCCCCGAGGTCGGTCCCGAAGAACGGCGAATGTTGCTGGACGCCTTTGACTCCAATTGGATCGCTCCGATCGGCCCCGACATCGACGCCTTCGAGCATGAGGTCGCAGAGCGCGCGGGAGTCGACCATGCCGTGGCGCTGTCCAGCGGCACAGCCGCACTCCACCTCGGCCTCCTCCTTGTCGGGGTCGGGGCAGGTGACGACGTGCTGGTCCCCTCGTTCACGTTCGTCGCCACCGCGGCAGCGGTCACTTACGTGGGCGCCAATCCGGTCTTCGTCGACTGCTCGGCATCCAACTGGACCATCGATGTGGATCTGGTTGCCGAGGAGTTGGCCACTCGGGCCCGTCACGGACGACTCCCCGCCGCCGTGGTGACCGTGGACCTCTATGGGCAGACTGCCGACTACGGCCCACTGGCAGCTCTCTGCGACGAGTACGAGATCCCACTGGTCGAAGATGCCGCCGAGGCATTGGGGGCCTCCTACCGGGGGCGGCCGGCCGGATCCCTCGGCACCGTCGGGGTGTTCTCGTTCAACGGCAACAAGATCATCACCACCAGCGGTGGCGGCATGCTGGTGGCCGACTCTGCCGAGCTCACCGATCGCGCCCGGTACCTGGCCACCCAGGCGCGTGATCCGTTTCCCCACTACGAGCACTCCGAACTCGGCTACAACTATCGGCTCAGCAACTTGCTTGCGGCCCTGGGGAGGGCTCAGCTACGCGGCCTCGACAGCCGTATCGAGCGCCGCCTGAGGATCAACCGGTCCTACCGGTCGGCGCTGGCCAACCTTCCGGGGATCGAATTCATGCCGATCGCCGACTACGGCGAGCCCAACTGGTGGCTCACCTGCATCGTGGTGGATCCCGAGCACTTCGGTGCCGGCCGCGAGGAGATCCGCCTGGCCCTCGAGGCGGTAGATGTCGAGTCAAGACCGACGTGGAAGCCGCTCCATCTCCAGCCCGTGTTCGCCGATCTGCCGGCGGTGGGAGGAGAAGTCTGTGCTCGCATCTTCCAGAACGGGCTCTGCCTTCCGACCGGGTCGGCACTTTCGGAAGAGGATCTGGAGCGCGTCTGCGAGACGATCCGATCCGTTCCGAACTGACCCGCTCCCGGCACCGGCGCCGGGACTGGCGCTTGCGCAACGCCGGCAAGCGGTCCGTCGCAAGGTCCACTGGGGACCGTCCCACACCATTTGCTACGGGTGGGCCACCCAATTCCACCGTGCCCCGGTTGCCAGCTCGTCCTTGAATTGCGCCAGTCCAAGCGGTCCCTTGCCGTCCATGGTGAACAGACGGAGGCCGATGTCCTCGCAGAGGAGTCTGTGGATGTGCTCGTCGGAGGAGCCGAACAACTTGCCCGCACCCCATCCGTGTTCGAACGCCACGACGGGCTTGGCCCGTCGGAGTGTCTTCAGGGCACCCTCGATGACCAGAGCTTCGGCTCCCTCGACGTCGATCTTCACGAAGGCCGGCAGCCATCCGTCGGGCACATGGTCGTCGAGGCGCTCGGTGATGACCGAGATCGTCTCGATGCTCGTCTCTTCGGGATAGGGGCGCTCCTTGAGCCCGCTGTAGGCGGGGGCATCCAGCACATGGACGAAGCTGCTCTCGCCTTCCTCACTGGACAGGGCCCGCTGCCGCACGTCCATCTCGGGAAACTCCTGCCTCAACAGGGCACACAGCTGGGGCAGTGGCTCGTAGGCAATGTGGTGACCCTGGGGAGCGAGCCGTCGAAAGTCCTTCAGGAACAGCCCCTTGTAGGCCCCCACGTCGAGACAGTTCGAATCCGGGTGCAGGACGAAGCTCAACAGGAGCTTGAGATGCTTCTCGTCGAGGTGGTTGCGGCGATGGACCGAGTTGGACCCACTTCCCGTCAGGACATCGACCAGACGGTCGCGGCCTTGGGCGAGTCCGCGGCGCAAGCCTTAGGGAGTCGGCGACCCGCAGGACCTGGCGTCGCATCGTTCCAGCATGGCACCTAATCCGCCCACGACGGCAACCCCCGGGGACGGCAACCCCACCAAGGGCGCAGTATCCGATTCCACCATTCCCTGATGAAATCGGGGCCGATTCGGTCGTATGCTTACGGTCATGGCATCCACGGGGGGCTCGTCTGGCGCGGGACAACCGGGGCCCAAGGCCCTGGCGTTCTATCTCCCTCAGTTCCATCCGATTCCGGAGAACGACGAGTGGTGGGGAAAAGGGTTCACCGAGTGGACCAATGTCACCAGGGCCCGACCCCTCTTTCCGGGTCACTACCAACCCCATGTCCCCGGCGAGCTCGGGTACTACGACCTGCGCGTTCCTGAGGTCCGTGAGGCCCAGGCCGAGCTGGCCGCGGCCCATGGGATCTCAGGCTTCGTGTACTACCACTACTGGTTCCACGGGAAGCCGCTGCTCGAGCGTCCGTTCGACGAGGTGCTGGCGTCCGGATCCCCCGACTTCCCTTTCGCCCTCTGCTGGGCCAACGAGGAGTGGACACGCAACTGGGATGCCCAGACCGGGCAGGTCCTGATGCCCCAGGAGTTCAGTGACGAGGACGACCTGGCCCACATCCGATGGTTGGCCAAAGCCTTCTCCGACGACCGGTACATCAAGATAGACGGTCGGCCGCTGATGCTGATCTATCGCCCAGGGCAGCTTCCGGACCCGAAGCGGACGGCAGAGATCTGGCGTGCCGAAGCGCAGAGGCTCGGTTTTCCCGACCTCTATCTGTGCTGGGTCGAGAGCCGGGGACAACCCACAGGTGGGCCGGAAGCCTTCGGCCTCGATGCCACCGTAGGGTTCATGCCACCTACCAGTCCGCGCATCTATGCGCCGATGGAGGCATTCCGCGACCATCGAGTCGTCGACTACAGGACGGCGTTCGAGGCCGAATTGGACCGGACACCGCCGCCGTGGAAGCGCTTCCCCTCGGTGATGGTCGGTTGGGACAACACTGCACGCCGCCAGCACGGCGCCACGATCTTCGCCGGAGCCACGCCCGAAGCGTACGAACGATGGCTGCGGAGCACAGTCGATGCTCTCTCCGGCGTGCCCGAAGAAGAGAACTACCTGTTCCTCCTGGCGTGGAACGAGTGGGCCGAAGGGAACCACCTCGAGCCGGATCAGCGGTACGGGAGAGCCTTTTTGGAGGCCACCCGCGCCGTGTTGCTGGATCCTTCCGATCACCGTCGGGGACGTCCCGGTGAGCTTCTACAGGGCTCATCCGAAGACACTTCCGACGGTGCGCAGCGGACGAAGTACGACTACATCTACCCCTTCGAACACGAGAGTGCGGTGGCCCACGCCGCCGGGCTGGTCCGAGACCTTGCGCTCGGGAACCAGCGCAAGGTGGTCGATTTGGGTGCGGGTACCGCAGTGATCAGTTACGCACTTCGTGACGCCGACCTCGCCTACCACGGTCTCGAGATCCACCCGGTAGCGGTTGATCTGATGCACGAGGCGGGCATCAGCGCCACCCAGTGCGATCTGACCGACAACGGGGCCGTCCTCTCCGTGCTCGACGAGCTCGGCGACATCGGTGCTCTCATGATGCTCGACGTTGTCGAGCACCTCGTGCAGCCTCAACAGCTCCTAGCAGCGCTGTCGTCATGGTCGTTGAAGCACGACGAACCCACGTTGGTGGTATCGGTACCGAACGCCACGCACTTCGACCTGGGCTTGGGCATGATGTGCGGGCGCTGGACTCCCACCGAGCGCGGCCTCCTCGACAGCACCCATCTCCGCTTCTTTTCGGAGACAACGCTGACTCGGCTGTTCGAGCGGTCTGGATGGCAGGTTGTTGCCCGCAACGACTTCAGCACGCTTCGCACCGATCAATACGATCCGGACCTCAATGATGCTCTGCCCGCTGAGCTCGTCGGCGCTCTGCACGTGCTGTCCGAGACCTACAATCCGAACGCTGCCGTGCAGCAGTTCATCTGGGCACTGAAGCCCTTTCCGGTCTCGGCGCCCCCGACCTCCTTCCTGCAGGCGGTGGGTGACCTCGAAGCGGATGGCGTCCCCGGCTCCCAGGCAGATGAGAGTCCGGCCCTACGGAACTACTTGTCGTCCGTCGGACTGGTGGCGAGCGAAACCAACCGCCGGGCGGCCAAGCACCTTCGCTCAGGCTTGGCGTGGCGAAGCAAGAGGGCCCTTACTCGGTTGCTGAACAAATCACCACGTTTGACAGCAGCATCGAAGAAGGCTCGTGGTTGGCTCCGCTGAAGTGCCTGTGACCGCGACAACAGCCGGACCCTGGCTTCTGGTAGTCGGAATGCACCGAAGTGGCACCTCTGCCGTGACCGGTGCATTGGGGGCCATGGGGTTCAATGTCGCACGGTCCTCCGATCGGATGGATTGGCCTGAGAGCAATCCTGAGCACTGGGAGAGTCAATCCTTGGCTCTCTACAATGAGGACCTACTTGACCGTTTGCGAGGGGGCTGGAACGCTCCTCCAGATCTTCCTGACGAATGGGTGCACGGCGCGGAGCTGCGCAATGCTCCCGACCCGGCGGACGCGTTGGAGTCCGCGTATCCCGACCCCGGTCCCACGGTCTGGAAGGACCCGCGCCTGTGCCTCCTTCTTCCCTTCTGGCGCACGGTCATGCCCGCTCCGATTGCCGTCGTGTTCGTGTGGCGTTCGCCGCTCGCCGTTGCCCACTCGCTGCATCGTCGAGATCGGTTGACCGTGCCGGAGGGGCTGGCACTCTGGGAACGGTACAACCGCTCGGCCGTCGAAGGGCTCGATGGCCTAGATACCTTCGTTGTCAGTTTCGAGTCCGTGGTCCGCGGTCCATCAGAGTCGATGCAAGAGATCGCCTCCTGGCTCGATTCTCTCGAGCAGTTCGGTGGATCGGTGGGCGGATGGGACCTTGCCGGGGCGACGGCGGCGATCATCGCTGAGCTGGATCATCAACCCGCGCAGCACGCTGTCGTCGACGACAGCGTGCTGCTCATCGAACAACGGGAACTGGTGGATCATCTCTCCTCGCTGCATGGCATACACCGCCCCCTGCACGCGCATCTACCCGGATCCGAGTCCCCGTGGACCACCTCCGTTCTCCAGCTACGACTCAGCAACCCGAATCGCGAATTCGATGCGGTGAAGGAGGAATTGCGGATCGCCCGTGACGAGGTCAGGCGAACGCGAGATGACGCGTACCGGGCCCTCTCCAATATTCAGGCCTCGACCAGCTGGAGGCTCACCCGGCCACTGCGCACAGCGACAGCGAAGTTCGAGGAGCTGCGTGACCGCTTCTCCAGCCGATGAGTCCCACCTCCCGCGCCACACCCCCTACCAGCGCGTTAGCTCCAACTCCGGTAGTACGGTGCTCGCTGATGAACCTGGCGGCGACACCGTTCCAATCGCTTGCACCGGGCATGGTGCCGGTGCCTGCCCTCAGGGATCCCAGCGGTACGACCACCACAGTGGCTCTCATGAGCCGCCCGGGGACGGGCCACGACCCACGGAAGAACATGACCCGCGTTGCGGCTCGACCATTCCGAGCTGACGTCCGATGACGATCGAGTCAACCGCCCGCTCAGCCTTCCGGGCACTCCCTGATCCCATCCAAAGCAGGGTCCTGCACCGCATGGGCAAGTTCCCACCGTGGGCGGACGGGAGTGCCCCCCGGGCGCCGACGTGCCCGGAAGGGATGACCGTCGGGGCCCCCGACTTCGTCGGTGTCGGCGTCCCCAAGGCCGGGACATCCTGGTGGTTCAGCCTCATCCTGGCCCACCCCGACGTCCATGGGCCGGCCAAGAAGGAACTTCTCTACTTCAACCGGGTATTCTTCGAGCGCTTGCGCACCCAGGGTTGCACGGATGAAGACCTGCGGGCCTACCACGACTGGTTTCCCCGGCCGGCGGGGGCCATCACCGGCGAGTGGACCCCGTCCTACCTGTTCAGCTATCGACTGCCACCGCTCCTCCGTCGGGTAGCCCCGGAAGCCAAGGTCCTCATTCTCTTGCGCGATCCCGTCGAGCGCTACCAGTCCGATATCTCCCGCCAGATGCCACGGCGGCGATTACGAAACGTGCGTTACCGCGGCCTTGCCCGTGGGTTCTATGCCGCGGAGCTGGCGCCCTGGGAAAAGGAGTTCACGCCGTCGGAGATGCTCGTGCTCCAGTACGAGGCGTGCGCCCGCCAGCCCGCCGAGCAGCTCGCCACCACCTACCGATTCCTCGGCCTGGATGACTCCTTCAGGCCGGCCGGGCTGCAGGCTGCCGTCAACAAGACCAAGGTCAAGCGGACCGTCGATGCCGGGTTCGAGCGCCTCCTCGTCGAACTCTACGAGCCCGACGTGGTCGCCCTGACCGACCGCTACCCGCAGATCGACCTCCGGCTGTGGCCGAACTTCTCCTATCTGGCCGAGGGCTAGCAGTACCGGATCGGCCGGCCTGCCGGCCGATCCGACCCGGGCAAGTCAGCACTCCGGGTCGTCCCCGCCCCGTGGCGACTTGCGCTCTTGCATCGGCTCGACCGGATACCGGATTCCGAGATGCCCCCAGGCGCCGTCCCACAGGCCCCGGGCAATGACGCCCAGCCTTCGCAGTCGGCCCTTCTTCTCCCGCAGCACGGCACGGGCCACCAACTTGGACACGCTCCTGGGGTAGCGGCCGATCCGGTGCTTCACGTGGAGATGCACATAGAGCATGTTGCGGGCCTCGTAGTAGTACTTCCAGAGCGGGACACCGTCGCCCTGCCGGATTGCGTCGTGATCGACGATGGCTTCGTTGACCACCCGGCGCTCGTAGCCCGCCTCGGGTATGCGCCACTGGAGGTACTCGGTGTCCTCCGCCCACCAGAAGAGCTCGCTCATCGGCAGTCCGACCGCT
>JADGOF010000397.1 GCA_017883105.1 Acidimicrobiales bacterium | reverse complement strand
TGCCACATGGAGCGCATAGGCAGCGGTCGAATGGCCCCAGTCGGGCAGGTTCACGAACTCCTCGTCGGTGTACTGGGCGTCGTGGATGACCAGATCGGCACCGTCGCACAATTCGAGGACACCGTGGTCCACGCTCCGGCGATCAACGGGGGCCTGATGATCGGAGAGATAGGCCACCGATCGCCCCTCGGCCTCGATGCGGAAGCCAAGAGTGTGGCCGACATGTGGGACGGATCGTACTTTCACCCCGATCGCCCCGATGGTGAAGTCGTTGGCCCCGTCCAGATCATGAAAGTGCAGGTCACCACGGAAATCAGCCATGTGGATCGGGAAGAACGGCGGCTGGACGAGGCCGGCCAGTGCCTCCTCCAATGACGCGCCCTCTTGAGAGGGGCCGTAGACATCGAGTTCGGCCCCGGGCTCCCGCATGGGGGCAAAGAACGGCAGGCCCAGCACGTGGTCGTAGTGCAGGTGGGTCAAGAGGGCACTGGCCCGCAGTGGCACGCCCTCGGCCCGGAGAGGACCTTGCAGATAGTCCCCCAGGGCGCGGAGCCCTGTCCCCAGATCGAGGATCAGGGGAGTCTCTCCTTCCACTTCCACCAGGACGCAGGAGGTATTGCCCCCGTATCGGCGGTACTGGTCGGATGAGCATGGGCACGAGCCCCGGACACCGAAGTAGGAGATTCTCACCGAAGAGGCAGGCTAGCCGCGACGTCACCTGTACTCGCCGGGCTACCCTCCGGACCATGGACCATCACACCGTCTCCGCCAACGGCGTCGACTTCGCCTATCTGAGTGACGGGCCCGACGACGGGCCCCTGGCTCTGTGCCTTCATGGATTTCCCGACACCGCCCACACCTGGCGGCACCTGCTGCCCCGGCTGGCCGACGCCGGATTCCACGCCGTGGCTCCGTTCCTTCGTGGCTATGCGCCGACTTCAGTACCCGATGACGGTCGCTATGACACCGGCAGCCTGGCGCTCGACGCCTGTGCGTTGCACGAGGCGCTGGGCGGCACCGGTGACGCGGTGATCATCGGCCACGACTGGGGGGCATTTGCCACCTACGGAGCGGCGGCCTTCGAGCCCGACCGGTGGCGACGGGTGGTCACCGCCGCCGTGGCGCCCCAGGCCTCGATGGCCGACGGATTCTTCACCTTCGACCAGTTGCGCCGTAGTTGGTACGTCTTCTTCTTTCAGACGCCCCTGGCGGAGTACGCCGTTTCGCTCGAGGACTACGCCTTCATCGATCGCCTGTGGGCCGACTGGTCCCCAGGGTTCGACGGATCGTGGGATGCCGCCCAGGTCAAAGAGGCTCTGGCCACACCCGCAAGCCTGAGTGCAGCCATCGACTACTACCGATCGATGTTCGCCGGCCCCCCCGAGGATCCCCGGGCCGCCGCGGCCCAGGCCGCCAGCGCCTCTGTGGCACCCCAACCCACGCTCTACCTGCACGGAGCCCAAGACGGTTGCATGGGGATCGACACCATCGGCCCGGTGACCGACTTCCTGGCACCGGGCTCGGAGATGGTGGTCATCGAAGGCGCCGGCCACTTTATGCACGTGGAACGTCCCGATGAAGTGAACGAACACATCATTCGATTCGTCACCGCGTAGCTCGAGAACACGGTGACAACCATGCCCGATCACACCCTCCGTTCCCGACCAGAGCACGGCAAGGGCCACCCGGCCCCGAGGCGCCGGGTGGCCTCGACCGGCGGGTTGCTCTGTGTGTTGGCTCTCGGTGGGCTCCTCGCCGCCTGCTCGAGCTCCACCTCCACTGACCGGCGTGCTTCCACCAGTTTCACGAGCACCGCCACTTCCACGAGCACCACGGCCGCTAGCCCCACCACGAGCACGGCCGCCACGCCGGCCGTGGCCCCGGTCACCTGGCTCTGTCGACCGGGACTTGCCGACAATCCATGCCTGAGCAGCCTCACCGCCACCGTGGTGCCGGCCAAGGGTGCCTCTCGGGTGGTCACCGCCAGCGATGCGTCGAATCCGAAGATCGACTGTTTCTACGTCTATCCGACCGTGAGCCTGCAGCCCACCGCCAATGCCAATCTGCACATCGACCCGCAGGAGACCGCGGTGGCGGTTGACCAGGCTGCGCGTTTCTCACAGGACTGCAACGTCTACGCCCCTGTCTACCGCCAGCTCACCGTGGCCGCTATCAGCGGCGGCGCAGGTGCAACCGCTGCGGATGTCGCCATCGCCTACAGGGACGTGCTCAACGCATGGAAGTACTACCTGGCCAACGACAACCACGGTCGTGGGGTGGCCTTCATCGGCCACTCCCAGGGCGCGGCCATGCTCACCAGGCTGTTGCGGACCCAGGTGGACGACAACCCGACGGTCCGGGAGCACCTGGTTTCCGCCATCCTCCTCGGAGGCAACGTAACGGTGCCCGTAGGCAAGACCATCGGCGGCTCATTCGCCCACATCCCGGTCTGCACCAACCCAACCCAACCTAGGTGCATCATCGCCTACTCCAGCTTCGATCAACCGCCCCCGGCGGACAGCCTGTTCGGTCGGGTGAAGTCGCCGATCGACTCGATCAGCGGCCAGACGGCAGCAGCGGTGGCGGGGGCGAACCTTCAGGTGGTGTGCGTCAACCCGGTGGCCAAGGTCACCGCGACCACATCCGTGACGACGACCACCTCCAACGCCCAACCCGGGGGCTCGGCCCGATCCGGTGGCGTACTCATCCCGTACTTCCCCACTGCCGCCTTCCCCAGCTCACAGGTGCCCTCCTTCAGCGCGCTGTCCGGCGGTGCCAAGGTGTCGACTCCCTGGGTCACCTATCCGGGGCGCTATCGGGCCCAGTGCATGAGCCAGGGGGGCGCGACCTGGTTGCAGGTCGGCCACACCGGCGGCTCCGGTGACACCCGGCCCGCAGTGAAGGCGACTCTGGGTCCGACCTGGGGTCTGCACCTGGTGGACGTCAACATCGCCTTGGGCAATCTGGTGCACGACCTCAAGCGCCAGGCGGCCGCATACGGGCACTGAGCCTCGACCCAACCACCCTGGGTCGCACTGGCTCGCGCTGGTCGAGTTGTATCGCACT
>JADGOF010000040.1 GCA_017883105.1 Acidimicrobiales bacterium | reverse complement strand
GGCCGGACGAGTTCCGCCGTTCGGTGCGCCAGGAGATCAAGGAGGGGGCCGAGGTGATCAAGATGTTCATCACCGGTGGCCACGGGACCATCGGTCCCAGGGAACAGCTGGAGATGACCCGGGACGAGCTGGGCGCGGCCATCGAGGCCGCCCACCTCCGGGGAGCGAAAGTCCGGGGCCACATCGCAAACAAGGAGGCCATCCTCATGGCCCTCGACCTCGGCATTGACATCATCGACCATGGTGACGGCATGGATGATGCCTGCATCGAGCGGATCATCGAGACCGATACTCCTCTGGTTCCCTCAATGATGTTCCCCGCCCGTTTCCTCGATTCTATGAAGGGATCCGCGCTCGGATTCACCGACTCGATGAAGGAGGACATCGACGCCATGGCCGAAGTCCTTCCCAAAGCCAACGCCGCCGGAATGCGCCTCGTGCTCGGTGACGACTACGGCGCCATCTACTTTCCTCACGGACCGTATGGCGAAGAGTTGTCGTACTACGCCGACGAGGTCGGCATCCCTGCCATGGATGTCATCCGCTGGGCGACCAAGCACGGAGCCGAGGTGATGGGCCGGGGCCACCAACTGGGCACGGTGACCACCGGAAAACTCGCAGACCTGTTGGTCATCGACGGCAATCCGGTCGACGACATCGCCCTGCTGTCCGACCGCACCAATCTCCTCGCCATCCTCAAGGGTGGTCACCTGATGTCCGACCATCTTGGTGAGATCGGTCCGTCGACCGACTGACTGGCGCAAGGTCGCTCCTACCACGTGCCCCAATCGGCCGCGACCGCTAATTCCTTGCCAGACGCCCTACGATTTCCGGCGTGGCTGGCAGGGCCGCAGGGGCAAGGGGCAACTTCGCGTTCGGCGCGGGCAAGGTCGACGGGTTTGGCGCGTCCGCACTTCGCTCCGATCGACGTCTCGCCCGCGGTGTCCACACCCGCCTGACCACCGTCGAGGGCATGATCGCCCTGATCCAATCCGGGAACATCCATCCCACGGCACGTCAGATTGCCGACCGTGCCGGCGTGTCGCGACGGCTGGTGTACTACCACTTCTCCGATATCGACACCCTCTTCCTCACCGCAGCATCACTGCACGCGACGCGTTACCGCTCCCTCATAACCCCGCTCCCCTCGCGCTGGCCTCTCGAGCTGCGCATTCGGGCCATCTGCCATCAACGGCGCCAACTGTTCGAGGCCATGGCGCCGGTGCACCGTGTGGCCATCGCCCGAACCCATGGCTTGGTCGGTCTTGAGAAATTCCTGGTCGACCACCGATCGCTCCTCCGCAACCAGTTGGCCGCCACCCTCACTTCCGAGATCCACGCCCGTGGCAATGTGGGAGCCGAGCTCCTGGAGGCACTGGACCTGGCCACCGGTTGGGAGTACTGGTTCGGCCTCCGTGATCGCGGCCACCACTCGCCGTCATCAGCGGAGCGGGCCATCATCTTTGCGGTGACCAGCCTGCTCCGCTGAAGCGGTTCACTCAGAAGCGGACCACGGCGTCTCGTTGAACCGGTTCAGCACCGGGCCGGCGGCACCCCACGAGATCCGGGTCATCGAGGCCGTGGCCAGATAGAGCCGCCACGCGCCCTGGTCGCCGAGTCCCAGGGCCCAACATGTCGCCGCTTTGATCGGTGACACGTGGCTCACCACCACCACCGCTCCGGGCCCGCGTGCACCCTCTCCCTCGGTGGCGAACAGCTCCTCACAGGCGGACCGCACCCGTGCCCCCGCCTCGGCGAGCGTCTCGCCGCCGGGCGGCCGGTAGTCGGGATCGGCGCGCCATTGCGTCCACACCTCGGCCGGGACCGCCCCGAGTGGGCTCCCGTCGAACTCGCCGTAGTCGACCTCGACCCACCGATCGTCGATTTCGACGGGGAGGCCGGTACCCAGCGCGTCTGCCGTGTCCCGGGCCCGGGCCAGCGGACTGGAAATAATCCGGGTCACACCCTCCATCGAGGGCCCGAGCGTCCGGGCCTGGGCTAGGCCACGATCGGTGAGCGGGGCATCCAGCCTTCCGAGTAGGAGACCTGCGGCGTTCCCGGTGGATTCACCGTGGCGGACCAGGATCAACATGAGCGGGGTTTCTGCATGGGCGCCCGGTCAGTGCACCAGGATGCGGTCGCACTGGGGGCAGGTGGAGAACTGATCGGGAGGAAGGTGACGGAACCGCTCGATCTCGACCGAGGAAAGGGTGAGATGGCAACCGTCGCATCGGTCACCCACCAGGCGTGCCGCACCCACCCCACCCAGGTGGGACCTCAGCTGCTGGTACCGCTCTGCCAGGTCCGGCGGCAGACCGGCTGCGCTCTCCGACCGTTCGGCCTCCTCGGTGGCGATGGAGGCGGTGATCTCCACCTCTGCCTCGGCGATGGCGGCTCCGAGCCGCGCCGCTTCGGCGGCCAACACGTCGGCGGTCGCCTGGTGGTCGGCCAGCAGCTGGTCGAGGGGCTCCTCTTCTTCCAAGAGGGCGATCTCCTCCTCTTCGAGCTGGGCCTGGCGGGCCGCCAGGTGCTGCACCTCTTGATCCATGGCCTGTAGGTCACGGGCGGCGTAGCTGTCACCCGACAGCATCCGCTGTTCGATGTCGTGGCGGCGCTTGGCTGCCGCGGCGATCTGCCCCTCCAACGACCGCTGGCGACCGGCGAGATCGTCCACCTGCGCCCCCACATCGGCGGTGGCCGCCGCCAGGGCTCGCTGCCGCGTGCCGATCTCGAGGAGCGCCTCCCGCTCGGGCAGGGCGTCCATCCGATGCCGCAGCTGATCGAGGGTGGTGTCGTGAAGCTGCACCTCCATCAGCCTGTCGAACGGCTCTCCCATCGCGTCTCCTCACCCTCTCGTCCGGTTGGTCACCTCTCGGAGGTCTCGACCAGCCTACGGGCCGCGCTGAGTGCCCCCGTCAACGCATCGTCGGCCATCTCCCCGGCGTTCTCCCAGGTGAACCATGCCACGTCCTGGCTTTCACCGGGGGCGGGATGCGGGTCCTCGTCCGGACCCTCCACCAGGTAGCGAAGGTCGAGATGGACGTGCCCGTCGGCCGCCGGATGGACATCGAGGTGGATCAGTGCCGGACCCCCGGACGGATGGGTCACTGCCAGCCCGGTCTCCTCCAGGCACTCCCGGACCACCGCCTGCTCAGGTGTCTCCCCGGGGTCCACGTGGCCACCGGGCTGCAGCCACCGGTGCAGCCGACGGTGCCGGTGGAGGATCACCCCACGCGGACCCACTACGATGGCCGACACGGTCACATGGGCGGGATCGGCCGATTCGTCGAACGGACGCTCCAGGCGATCGAGTTCGGCCAGGAAGGTGGTCTTCGAAGCCGCCTCTCGCCGGTCGCCGGTGACGTGATACCGGATGTCACGGCGGAGGCGGGCTACCGAGCCACCGGCCGGGCCGGGCCGGTGCCCGGTGACGGGGTCCGACGCACCGTCGATCACCTGGCCCTCGCGGCATGTCCGACCGCGGCCGAGGAGGGGGTCGGGCGGCTCAGGCCGACTTGCGGCGTTGACGGTGGATCCGTCGCCGTTCGCGTTCGGTGGTGCCGCCCCAGATGCCTTCGCGCTCCCGGTTGGCCAGGGCATGCTCGAGGCACGATTCTCGCACTACGCACAGATCGCAGATGGCCTTGGCCTCGTCAGCCTCCTCATCGGAAACCGGGTAGAACACATCTGGATCGATGCCCCGGCAGGCTGCGTGCTTGCGCCAGGTGGCACTCATGGGAACGTCACTTCCTAAATTCTGTTGGGGTCACTTGTCAGACCGCCAGAGCAACACGCCGGTGACCTGGGAAAAGGTGACCTACCGACGAAAACAGGCGGAATAGACAGTATGGCTCACCCGGGGTGGTGGTGTCCACAACCACGGCCGACATTCTGTGGTAGGAAGCTGATCGGTCGCCCGTCGTACCTGATCCCGACAGCCCGTGGGCTGCCTGTTGCCCACATCCTGCCGGCAACCGTAGGGCAGTCCCCTGCAGGAGGCCGACCATTAGGATCGGCCGGCGTCGATCGTGCATTCAACCCAATTGAAGGAATATCCAGATGCCATCAGCACCACTGCAGGGTAAGACCATCGTCATCACCGGCGTCACCGGCCAGGTTGCCGAACCCGTGGCGATGTCACTGGCCAAGGAGAACGAGGTGGTCGGGGCGGCCCGGTTCAACGACGAGAGCGCCCGACAGCGCCTCGAGGCAGCGGGCATCCGCTGCGTCCCCATCGACCTCGTCTCCGGAGACGTCGGAGGCCTGCCGGCCGACGCCGACTACGTGGTCAATTTCGCCGTGGCCAAGACCAACGACTGGAATCGCGACCTGGCGGCCAACAGTGGCGGGTTGGCCTATCTGATGGAGCACCACCAGAACGCCGCCGCCTTCGTGCACTGCTCCACCACCGCGGTCTACAAGCCGCTCGGCCACCACGTCTTCAAGGAGGAGGACGAGCTCGGTGACAACCATGGCGTCTGGCCGTTCCTGCGTACCTACAGCATCTGCAAGATTGCCGCCGAGGGGACGGCCCGGTGGGCGGCCGAGCGGTTCGCTCTCCCCACCACGGTGGCCCGGCTCTCGGTCCCCTACGGCGATCGGGGCGGGTGGCCGGCCATCCATCTCGAGATGATGATCAACGGGAGCGACATCCCGGTCCACGTCGACGCGCCCAGCGTCTATCACCCGCTGCACGAGGATGACATCATCGCCATGATCCCCGGGCTGATCGGTGCCGCCACCACACCGGCGACCACGGTCAACTGGGGCGGCGAGCAGGCCGCCAGCATCGAGGAGTGGTGCGGCTACCTGTCCGAGCTGACCGGCATCCCCGCCAGGTTGGCTCCCACCAAGGACACCATCGACAGTGTGCAGATCGACTTGACCCGTATGCACGAACTGGTGGGCACCCCCACCGTCGGTTGGAAGGACGGGTTCCGCCGCATGGTGTCCGCCCGCCATCCCGAACTGCTGGCCGGCGAAGGCTGACTCAGCCCGAGCCGGCGGGCCGGAAGTCGACGTTGCCGACCGACCAGGCGTTGCTCATCGGGTACGGACCGACTGACACCTTTGCCCCGTTTTCGAACACCAGGTGCAGCTCACCGTCGGCCGACGTCCACAGCCATCGGACGGTGCCGGGGAAGAGGGCCAGCAGCGGGCCCAGCGCATCGGAGCGGTGGGGATCGAGATGATGGGCGACGCCGTCGATCTCCAGCACGAAGGGGGCGCCGATCACCACTTCGGTGGTGCCGAACTGCAGTCTCGACTGCTCATCGATCCGGACGAACGAGAGGGTCGGTTCGTCGAGGACGAACTCCCTGCCCCCATCGGGGAGCTCTCTGATCATGCAACCTTCCACCACGGCTCCATGATCGCGCTTCTTTCCCCCTACCGCACATCCCGGGTGGCCGGCAGGTCAGGCATGGGAGACCCCCCGTCAGAATGCTCGGGCCACAACATCCCCACCAGCTGTGCGGTCAACCCGGCCAGTTCGTCCGCCGTGGCGCGGTAGCCGGCACGTGGGCCCCCGTAGGGATCGGCCACCTCCTCGAGACTGGAGCGATGAGCCAGGTCCGCCCGGGTGCGCGTGCCGTGGGCCGCATCGATCCACGACCGGATCCCCTGGTCGGGGCGGCGGGGACCGCTCGCCTGACCGCGTCGGACCAGCTCCTTCAGCTTGAATGCCTGGGGCCAGCAGGGGGGGTCGAGCAGGACCGCCTCCTGCACATGCCTCCGGCCCATCCCGATGATCAGGTCCGAACCTTGCAGTATCTGCGTGGTGAGCCGGCGGCTGCGGTGCTCACTCAGGTCGATCCCATAGGGGGCCATGGCCTCTTGGACCTCGGGCGGAATCGCTCTTCCGGTGTCGAGCAAACCTGCCGAGGAGACCTCCACCGAATCGGTGAGGCGTCCCACCTGCTCGGCGAAGAGGGCTGCAGCCATCGGCGACCGGCAGATATTGGCGGTACAGACGAAGAGGAACTGAACGATGCGATTGTACCCGTCGTGGTCAGGGATGCCTTCTTCCGTCGGGCGGTGCGGGTGGGGATGCACGAGGGAGTGGTGATCGACGACACGTTGGCCGCCAGCGCGTACGCTCGGATGCACCGTGGGACACTGGAGCGGGGTAACCATTCACCAGGCCGTTTGACCTGGACTTCTTGATCCGGAACGCACCCTGGAAGCGCGATCTTCGCCCGACGAATTTGACCGTCGCCGAGCGCGAGTCCACAGGACTATGAAGCGAAGCCGGTGTGAGTGCTGCTGAGGCAGTTGGGCAAATGCGCTCAGGTGGTGATCGGCGGCATCCACGCATCACCGCGGAACAACTGGGCGAGGACGTCCAGTGCTCCGACGTTGTGCTTGCGTGCGGTTGCGAGGTAGGAGCGGATGGTAGCGAACGATCGCGCACCCTCGTCGCTCTGGAAGCACCCGCTGATCTTCTTGAGCTTGGCCATGCGCAGCGAGCGCTCGGCTTCGTTGTTCGAGAACGGGACGGCCAAGTCGGTAGCGAACCGGGTGGCCTCGGAGCGGAGCTTGGTCAATGCGGCAGCGAGGTTGTAGCCATCCTTCTCGATGGAGTCACGGTCACGCCCGATCGGCGTCGGGTTGGCGGCGAGACCGGCGGCGGTGAGGGTGTCGTAGCGGGAGAGGAACCCGGCGAGCACCCGACGGGACAGATGAGCTTTGCCTTTGGCCCGTGCATCGTGGGCGGCAGTGTTCATCTCGGTGAGCAGCGCTGCCATGTCGTTGGCCCAGCCCTGGTCCCACCCGACCCCGAGAGCGGCCAGGTCCCGAAGGAGATGACTGCCACAGACCGCATGAGTCGCCTGGTCGTACTTGAAGTACATGGCCAGGCGGTCGTGGACCATGACGCCACCAAAGGCCCCGAGAACGCCAGCTTCATCAGGGGCGTCCTTGCCCCGGGTGGGGCTGGCGAACAAGTAGGCGTAGAGCTGGTCGGACGCGACATGGAACCACCACTTGTCCGTCCTGACCTGGTCGGACGTCTCATCGACATGGACGAGGGCGGACACTCGCAACCGACGCCGGATCTCTTCGACAAAGCCGGTGAGTCCTCCGGCCGCCTCGGTGGCGAGGGAGGCGACGAACCCGGTGGACACGGTGGCCCCGAGCATGGCCGACATGGCCTCGGCGGTCCGTTCAACCGAGAGGTGCTGGCCGTGGAGGAAGTAAAGGGCAGCCGCCCGGACGTTCGGTCCGTAGCTCGTCGGAGCGGTGACCTCCCTCGGGAACGTGCCCGCGTTCAGCTTCCCGCACGAACACCGTTTGCGGACCGAGCGGTGCTCGGTCGCGATGATGATCGGATCGGGTGTGTCGAAGACCTGGCGGCGCTCGATGCTCTCGGTCGGGACATCAGCGAGGTCCTCGCCGCACGACACACAACAGGTCGGTTCGTGATCGACGATCTCGTCGGGATCGGGCCGCATGGAGAGGTTCTGGCCCGGGGCATCGGGTTGCTTGCCTCGGTTGCGCTCCACCTCGTCCTTGCGCTTCGCCTTCGCCTCCGCTCGACGATCGGCCCGAGTCTTGGTGGCCTCGGCTTGATGCTTGGGAGAATCCGCCGACGGCGGGAGCGACGAGTTCTTCGAGCCTTTGTCCAATTTCCGGGAAAGCTCAGCGACATGCGAGTCAGACGTTCGATCTCGACGGCCTGCGCTGCGGTCCGCTCCCGCAAAGATTCGATCTCTGCCTCGAGACGCTCACGGTCCTCATCTGACATGCCTGAAATTCAAGCAACATTGAAGCGCCTTCGCGAATCGCGAGGTCAGGGCGGTTCTTCAGGCCGAAGGAGTCAGGGCACCTGAATGGTTACGGAGCGGGTCTGGCCCCTCTCATCACCGACTGGAGGGTCCGTGCCGTCCAATGCCGACATCGTCAAGACCATCACCGAAGCCCTCGGGCGTGGCGACCTGCTCGCTGTGATGGGTCTGGTGGCCAAGGACGTCCGCTGGGCCGTCAATGCCGCCGATCGCGACGCGGCACCGTGGTTCGGCGTCTACCAGGGCAAGCGGAGCCTGCCCGACTTCTTTGCCGAGTTGGCCAAGCTCACCTTCACCGATTTCACCCTCAAGGCCCTGGTCACCGATGGCGACTTGGTCATTTCCTGGCTCCACGTGGCGTTCACCAGCCCCAAGGGACGGTCGGTCGACATGGAGGAAGTGCAGATCTGGCAGCTGGCCGACGGCAAGGTGCGCTCGGTCGACACCCTGCTCGATACCGCTGCCGTGGGTGCCGCCTTCGCGTGAGCACTTCTCCGCCTCTGGCGTTTGTCCACGACTACCTCACCCAACGGGGCGGAGCGGAGCGGGTGGTGCTGACCTTGGCCAAGGCGTTCCCACACGCTCCGGTCTACACCTCGCTCTACGAACCGGACGGCACATTCCCGGGCTTTTCGGACATCGACGTCCACACCATGCCCCTCAACCGGATCGGCCTGTTGCGGACCCATCACCGACTGGCGCTCCCGCTCCTCGCCCCATCGTTTTCACGGCTGCGGGTCGATGCCGAGGTGGTTGTCTGCTCGTCAAGCGGATGGTCCCACGGAGCCCAGGTGACCGGTCGGAAGATCGTCTACTGCCATACGCCGGCCCGTTGGCTCTACCAGAGAGACCGGTACCTCACCGGAGCGTCGACGTGGTCGAACGCCCTGCTATCCGGGCTGGCCCCTCCCCTGAGGAAGTGGGACCGGTCGGCGGCCGCATCCGCTCATCGGTACCTGGTCAACTCCCATGCCGTGCAGCAACGGGTGGCCGATCTCTACGGCATCGATGCGGAACTCATCTATCCCCCGGTGGACCTCGACACCGGTGGTGCCATCGAGGCCATCGCCGGCCTCGATGCGGGTTTTCTCCTGTGCGTCTCGAGGCTGCTCCCCTACAAGAACGTAGAAGAGGTCACCGAAGCGTTCCGCTCCCTTCCGTCGCGACGCCTGGTGGTGGTTGGGCTCCGGGCCCCTGGCCCACCAGATCACGACGTCAGCACCCCCGAACGTCACCGTGGTCGGCCGGGTGAGCGACGCCAACCTCCGATGGCTGTACTCCTCCGCGATCGGGCTGGTCGCCGCATCCTACGAAGACTTCGGCCTGACCCCGGTCGAGGCCGCATCGTTCGGCAAGCCGACCGCGGCGCTCCGTTGGGGGGGCTTCTTGGACACCACGGTGGAAGGGACGACCGGCGTCTTCTTCGATGAGCCCCGGCCTCCGTTGATTGCCGAGGCGGTCGAGCGTCTGTCCCGCACCGAGTGGGACCCGAAGACGCTCACCGACCATGCCGCACAGTTCTCGACCCTGAGATTCATCGACCAGATGACCGAGGTCATCGCCGAGGAACGCCGCCTTCTCTGAGCCCGACCCGAGAGGCGGCGGCCTCCTTTCACCGGGCGATCAGGACGCGCCGCGGCCCCGGAAGATGGTGCTCGGCGTCTGCCAGAGGATCTGCATGTCCCACCAGAACGACCACGACGCCACATACAAGTAGTCGAGGCGGCACAGCTCGAGATGGGAGAGCTCGTTTCGACCGGACACCTGCCACAGACCGGTCATCCCCGGGCGGGCCTCGAAACGCTTGCGGGCCCAGCCCTCGATCTTGCTGGCTTCGGACACGACGAAGGGGCGTGGCCCGACCAGGGACATGTCGCCTTTCCAGACGTTGATCAACTGGGGCAACTCGTCGAGGCTGGTGCGACGCAGGAACCGGCCGACCCGGGTGACCCGCGGATCGTCCTGGACTTTGAACAGCGGGCCGTCCATCTCGTTGAGATGGTCGAGCTCGTGCCGGCGCGACTCTGCGTCGGCTGTCATGGTCCGGAACTTCAGCATGGAGAACGGCATCTCGTGGCGACCGGTGCGCAGCTGACGGAAGAACACGGAACCCGGGCTGGTCGCCTTGATCATCACTGCGAAGATGGCCATCAGCGGTGAGACGGCCAGCAAGATCAAGGTGGAGGCCACGATGTCGAAGGACCGTTTGAGGAAACGTGCGCTCGAGCTCATCGATGCCGGGGCGATGTCCAGCATCGGCAGACCGGAGAGATCCTCCACATGGGACCTACTGGTGATCAGCTCGTAGTAACGGGGCACGATGGAGACCCCCACCTGCCCGCCCAGCCCTTTCAGCATCTCGGTGGTGCGTTCGGGGTGGGTGCGGGAGAAGCAGACGACCACCCGGGCCACGCTGTACTTCTGGCACAGCTCAGGAAGATCCTCCAGCTCCCCGAGCACGTCGCTCCGGCCCAGCGGGTTGTCGTCGACAAAACCGACGAAATCCACACTGGAATGAGCTCGGAGATGACTAGCCACGGTTTGGGCCAGTTTGCCGGTACCGACGACGATGACCGGAACCGAGCCGACCGACATGCGACCCTGGAGTCCGAACGCGATCGCCCGGGCCAATGGAACGGTAACCCCTGCCACCAGGCACATCGCTGCGATCTTGCCCACGGTGAGCGCCTCGAGGTGGTACATCTTCTTCAGTCCGTAGGCGGCGATGGCGCAGAGGAACCCGCTGATCATCAGGGCGTGCAAGATGTTCCGCAGATCGGAGAACACACTGGAGGAGATCCGCCGGGTGATCCCGCGGTAGAGCCCGTAGAGCGCGAACACGGCGACAAATACGGGGATCACCGCAAGATCGAAGAGGACCACGTTGCCACTTGGGCCGGCGGCGCTCTGCGGATTGTTCGATATGAGTGACACCAGCAGCGGTCCGAGGAACGCCGCGAAGATCAGACCGACGACGTCGGCCACCAGCGACCGACGGAGCGCATGGCGCCGAACCCGGGCCACAGCACCGGCATGGTCACCGACCAAGGAGTTGAGATGTGGCTCTTCGACAACCGAGGGCCGCGGTTGCGGGAGTACCCTTTGTACCTCTGGATCAAGAATCGCCATTGCTGCCGGCCTGCCCTTTCCTGCACCGGTGCTCCCCTGACCCTCGGCAGGACCTGCACCGGTTTTCCACTGACCCTCGGCAGGAAGGGCCGATGACTCAACCACGATAACCACCCCCGCCAAGCCTTTCTATGGTAGTTGCGCAGCAAGGCCCGGCACAACCGCGGATTCTGGCCAGGGAGAACCCCGACGCAACCGACAGACCCTGGCCGCCCGGCCGGGTCTGAGCGCCCGGGCCCGTCCCCGCGGGGCCGAGGCGCCGCCGGCCACCATACGAGGGGTGACCACCCTGTCCTGGCCGAAGAACAGACGAATCCAGGTATCGCTCGGTTGGGCGCCAGGCACGTCGACGGAGACGGATCACGCGATCATGCTGGTCGAGATGGGTAGGGACCATACCCGCACATCGGCCAGTTTGGGCTCGTGCTTGAGTCCGAGCCCGGCGACGACCGGGTGGTTGGGAGCTCGACAGGTCGATGGCCTCGACCACCGTCTCGCCGTTTTGGCTGATAAGCGATGACCACACCGGCCCCCACCCTAGGTGGCTGGTGTCTTTTCCATGACCGCGCACCCACAGTGCCCAGAGCGTCGATTCGCGATCCGAGCACAGATCTGGGAGAATTGCTGAGTTGTAGTTCACGACCCGGAGGACCGATGACGCTCGGCGTGGCGAACAAGCAAGGCGACCTTCTCGACGACGTGACGAGGTTCTGCGACGAGACGCTCGACGAGCATTCGATCTACGTCTT
>JADGOF010000039.1 GCA_017883105.1 Acidimicrobiales bacterium | reverse complement strand
CGGTACTTCGACCGGCGAAACGCCTGTGCCTCGTGCAGCGGCGATGTATTCACGACGGTGAACCTTCCCACCGAGGGCGTCCTCAAGTCGTTCACCATCGTGTCCTTCGCCGCCCCCGGGATACCGGTGCCCTTCGTGGCCGGCATCGTGGACTGCGGCGGTACCAGCGTGCGCGGCAACGTGATCAATGTAGAGCCGGATCCCGAGCACGTGACACTCGGGATGTCGGTCAGGCTAGCCACCTACCCCATCGGCACTGACGCAGCGGGCACCGAGGCCATCGGCTTCGGCTTCGAGCCCGCCCTGATTCCCTAGGAGACACGGTGAGCGAAGACGTCTGGATCCTCGGGATCAACATGACCAAGTTCGGCAAGCACCCCGACAAGGACACGGTCGACCTGGCTGCCGAGGCGGCTCGGGCCGCGCTGGCCGACGGAGGGGTGGCCATGCGCGATATGGGCATCCTCGCTGCCGGCAATCTGATGAGCGGCCCGATGGGCATCGGCCAACAGATCCAGAAGCAGATCGGCCAGACCGGTATCCCCGTGTACAACGTGTCCAACGCCTGCGCCACCGGGGCGACCGCCCTGCGTACGGCCATCATGGCGATCAAAGCCGGTGAGGCCGACTACGGACTGGCCGTGGGGGTCGAGAAGCTGTCGGGCGCCGGCATGCTGGCCGGAGGCTCCCGCCAGGAAGAAGAGACGTTCACGCCTCATGGGCGCTACGGCGCAGTGGCCCCGGTCGACGGTCGTATCGGGACGGAGATCATGCCGGGGGTGTTCGCCCAAGTGGGCATGGAGTACCTCTACGAGCACAAGTACGGGGGCGCGGCGTTCGAGCTGTTCGCGAAGATCAGCGAAAAGAACCACTCCCACTCCACACTCAACCCGCTTGCCGCCTACAGCAAGTTGATGACCCTCGAGCAGATCATGGGCGACATCATGATCGCCTACCCGAACACCCGTCCCATGTGCTCGGCGAACTGCGATGGCGCCGCGGCAGCCGTGGTGGTGAGCGATGCGAAGCTGAAGACCCTGTCCAAGGAGCAGCGCCGCCGGGCGGTGAAGGTGAGCGCCTCGGTGCTCACGTCCGATCCGTGGGAAGAGGGGTGCCAGGTTCTCCCTGACGTCAACACCCTCACCCGCAACGCGGCGTCCCAGGCCTATGAGCAGGCGGGGGTCGGACCGGACGACCTCGACCTCGTCGAGCTGCACGACTGCTTCGCCACCGCCGAGCTGGTCCACTACGACAACCTGATGCTCTGCGAGCCAGGCGGCGCGGTCGACTTCTTCCAGTCGGGCGCCACCTGGCGTGACGGCTCGATGCCGGTCAACGTCTCGGGTGGCCTCGAGTCCAAGGGGCACCCGATCGCCGCCACCGGGATCGCCAACATCTGGGAGGTCTGCCAGCACCTCAGGGGCGAGGGTGGCGACCGCCAGATTGCCGACGCCAAGGTCGGTCTGGCCCATGTGATCGGCCTTGGCTCGGCCTGTGGCGTGCACATCCTGGAGAAGTCGGCGGCGTAGCGGCGGGCGGCCTGGTCCCGGTCGCCGCTGCGGAAGCAAGTGCAGCGACCGCGGTCGGGCAACCGATCAGCACCCCGATGATCCGGGTAGGGCCGGTCCGGATCGACCGCGGTGACGGGTGCCCGGCGCTGCCGCTCACCCCATCGTCTGCAACAGGTCGTCGACCCGCCCCGGCAGCGACTCGTCCTGCTCGGGCCGGTAGTCGGGCGTGGCGGCGCGAAGAAGGTGGGACGCAGCCTGCTCCTCACCGGCCTCGAACAGGAACGCAACCTCGGCGAGCACGCCGATCCGGTCGAGGGAATCACGGAAATGCCACTCCCCGAACCGACCGTCGGCCACGCAACGACCGACGACATCGAACGCACCGTCGAGTTGGCTTCGCACCGAAGCGGCAAGTGCGGGGTCACCAGCCCTGTCGAGGCACCGGTGCAGGCGGTCGGTGAGGACGTCCATGATGGGGAGTCGTCGGAGGTCGTTCAGGACCTGCGCCACCAGCACGTTGTGGGTCCCCTCCCACGACTCGTAGACGATGGCGTCGCGATAGAGGCGCGGGAGCACACTGAACTCCTCGATCGTCCCGTTGCCGCCGAGCACCTCGATGGCCGAGTGCACGACATCGGTGGCCTGCCAGGACAGGAGGTACTTGGTGACGTTGACGAGGAAACGGTGAAAGAGGATGTCCTCGGCGCTCGCCGTTCCCGCGTCGATACGATCCTCGAGCCCGGTGAGGGCGAAGACCAGGTGGAGCGACCCGGCCGAGGCGGTTGCCATGTCGGCCAGGGTGCGGCGGACGGCGGGGAACTCCTCGATCGGGCGGCCGAATGCCTCACGATGGTGCGCGTAGGCGCTGGCCTCGAGAAAGGCGCGACGCATCATCCCGGCGCCCCCGACCGCTGTCATCCACCGGCTGGTGTTGAGCACGACGCCCACCGCCGTGCGGAAGCCGTGTTCGACCGGTCCTATGGGCCAGGCGAGGGCGCCGTCGAAGTCGATCTCACCCGACGCGAGACCCCGGGTGCCGAGCTTGTCCTTCAGACGCCGCAGTGAGAAGCCGTTCGGCGAACCGTCGATTGTCCGGGGAACGACGAAACTGCCGAGCCCTCGCGTGCCGGCGGGGCCGCCGGTGACGCGGGCAGTCAGGAAGAACTGGCCGGCGTCAGCCACCGAGCAGAACCACTTCTCACCGCTGATGCGGTAGGTATCGCCGTCTCCGGCCGGGACCGCCTCACAGATGTTTGCGCCCACGTCACTTCCGCCCTGGACCTCGGTGAGGAACTGGGCACCCCTGGCCGCCGTGGCGTAGTCGGGGTCGACCAGCGCGGGCAGGAACCGGTCGCGCACGGCCGGGTCCGCCGACCGACGGAGCGCACGGGCGAGTCCGATCGTGCAGGTCGCCGGGCAGGCGTGGCCGGCCTCGCCCTCGAGGGAGAGGAGGTAGAGGAGGGTCGCCTGCTCGTAGGCCGTGCCGGGCCGGCCCGAGAGCGCAACGAGCCCGCTGGCCCACACGGCCGTCCCGGCCTCGTCGTAGGCGGAGTCGAAAGCCACGGCCTCGGTTCTCCTGCCGATGGCGTCGTACCGGGCGAGCTCAGGAAGGTGCAGACGCTGCTCGTAGCGGCGGGCCGCCGGTCCGATGACCGCGGTCACCTGGCGGGCGAAAGCGGACGCCCGTTCTTCGAGCGCCCCGAGGCGCTCTGCGTCCAGCGCCCGGCCCAGGATGGCCCGGAGTTGCCGGTCAGAGGCGTACGGGTCGACCGGGAACGAGTCCTGCCAGGCGGCCAGGGCTTCTCGAGCGGAGGTGGTGTTCATGGATCAAGTCTCGCGCCGCTCCTTGAGCGCCCGCTGATGGAGCTCGGCGACAGCCTCGACGAACCCCTGTCCGATGTCGGCGACGTCAGGGGCGAGGTCGGGGCAGGCCATGATGCCGACATTCAGGTGGTGCGCCTCGCTCAGGACGGTCAAGTTGAGACCGGAGCCCTCGAAGAGCGGGCCCATCGGGAAGATGCCCGTCACCCGGGCGCCCGCGCAGTAGAGGTCGATCGGCGGACCGGGGACATTGGACACGATGAGGTTCAACACCGGACGGTGAAGGCGAGCGACCCGGAGCGACGAGTAGGCCCGGGCCAGGGTGGTCATCACCATCGGGGAGGCGAACCCCGTCAGCTGTTGGAGGGTCTCGGGACCGAAGGCCGACTGCATGGCCTTGGAAGATTGCGCGGTCTCGTGCACCGCGTGCAGCCGCTCGACGGGATCGGACGGTTCCATCGGGAGCCCCACCATCATGTTCGACACCTTGTTGCCGAATTCGCCCGGATTGGTGGCATCGAGCCGGGCGTTCACCGGAGCGGCTGCGACCAGCGGCGATGTCGGAAGGACGCCGCGAGCGGAAAGATACCCGCGGAGGGATGTTGCCGTTGCGGCCAGCACGACGTCGTTGACCGTCGTGTGGAACGCCCGACGGATCTCCCGGACCTGATCGAGATCGACCGTCGTGAGGCTGACGGTGCGCCTGGCGGTGAGCGGGCCGTTCACCATGGTGCGGGGGGCGATGAGCTGCGTCCCGGACCCGGCCGCTCGCTGCTTGGCCCACGTTCTGGCCGAGCCGACAAGACTGCCCATGGCGTGGTAAAGCGCGCCGGGCACCTCGCGTTGACGACGGGCCATTGATCCAACGGAGTGCAGCGCATGGGACGGGGCCCACGGCACCGTGTCGGGTGCCCAGGGGGTCTCGGGCGGTACCGGTGGCCCGGCGTCGGCCTCGAGGTCGAACAACGACGCCATCAGGTCGCCTCCCGCACCGCCGTCCATCATGGAGTGGTGCAGCTTCGTGACCAGGGCCACCCGGCCACCCTCGAGACCCTCGACGACCCACATCTCCCACAGCGGACGACGCCGGTCGAGCAGCCGACCGGCGATCTCACCCACGTACCCTTCGAGCTGGGACCACCCCACCGGCCCCGGCACGGGCGCGACGCGGACGTGGTTGGCCAGGTCGAAGTCGGGGTCTTCAATCCACAACGGATGGTCGATGGCCCCGGGCGGGGTCACGATGCGCCGGCGCAACGGGGGGATCAGGTGGAGGCGGTCCCCGAGTGCCTGGGTCACTGCCGACAACCCGAACGGTCCACTCGCTGCCGTCGGCTCCAGCACGAGGACACCGACCACGTGCATGGGTGTGGTGGGTGTTTCCATGTAGAGGAACGCGGCGTCCATGCCGCTCATCGGCTGCATCAGGAACCCCCTCGCTCTCCCAGTTCGGCCGACGACACCCGTTGGGCGTGTCTGGCCGCCCAGGGGTAGTCGGCCTTGCCCGACGGTGAACGGACGATGGCCTCGACGGCGACCACCTGCCGGGGGATCTTGTACCCGGCGAGCACGCCACGGCAGAACTCCTGGAGCTCGACGAGCCCGACCGCCCCGCCGGGTCGGAACTGCACGACAGCACACACGTGCTGGCCGAAGCGGTCGTCGGGTACCCCGACGACCAGGACGTCGACCACGTCGGGATGCCCCTTCATCGCCGCCTCGACCTCGTCGGGGAACACCTTCTCCCCACCGGTTCTGATGGACAGCGTGCCCCGCCCCAACACCGTGATGACACCGTCGGCGGCGACGGTGGCCATGTCCCCCGGCAGTGACCACCGGCGCCCGCCCGCCTCGACGAAGGTGGCCGCTGTCTTCACCGGGTCGCCGAGGTAGCCGAGGGGGACGTGTCCGGAGCGGGCCAGTCGGCCAACAACTCGGGAGCCTGGTGTCACCGGTTGGAGCGAATCGTCAAGGACGTTCGTGCGGTCGTCGACGCGCAGGCGTGGTGCACCGAAGGGATCGCCGGCCACCTGCTCGCCGCCGACCTGGCCGGTCTCCGAGGAACCGAACAGGTCGGCCACGATCCGACCGGGGAGCAGCTCTGCCAATCGATGCTTGGTCGACGGCGAGAGCACGGCCCCGCCGGATCCGCCCGCCATCAGGGAGGACAGGTCATGGCGTCCAGGGTCCGCGGCGAGAGCATCGAGGAGCGGACGCGCCATGGCGTCGCCCACCAACACGATGGCGTTCACCCGCTCGGCTTCCACCAGGCGCCACACCTCTTCCGCGTCGAAGTGCCCGCCCGGAAGGGTGACGACGGTGCCGCCCCCGAACATGTTGGAGAACGCCAGCCAATGGCCGCTGGCGTGTATGAACGGTGGGATGGCCAGGGCCACGATCCCCGGTCGCAGCACCCGCCCGGGGAGCTCTTCGGGCGCCGTGATCAAGTCGCCGAGTGACAGCGGATCGCCTCCACCCATGGCGGCGAAGAAGATGTCGTCGTGGCGCCACAGGACACCCTTGGGCATGCCCGTGGTGCCCCCGGTGTAGACGCAGTAGAGGTCGTCGGCCGACCGGGCCGGGAACCCCCGGCCACCGGGGGCGCCGGCCAAGGTCTGCTCGTAATCGTCCCCTGGCGAGGGGAGGGAAGCGCGCACGTTGCCGGTCCCGGATTGGGCCACGCACAGCACGGCGCGTTGCTCGGCCATGCCGTCGAGCGCATCTGCCGCGGCCGGCGAGAACTGTTCGTGGACGACCAGCCCGACCAGGCCGGCGTCCGCGTACAGGTAGCGCAATTCGGTGGCGACGTACTGGTAGTTGATGTTCACCGGGACGGCCCGAATCTTGAAGCAGGCCAGCATTCCCTCGAGGTACTCCGAGCCGTTGGCCAGCTGCAGACCGACCCGGTCGCCGGGCCCGATCCCGGTCCGGGCCAGGTGGTGGGCCAGTCGATTGGAGCGATCGTCCAATTCGGCGTAGGTGAGCCGCCGCCGACCGGCGACCACGTCGTCGAGCCGGCCACCACGTCGACGACACTCTCAAAGAGATCGGCGAGATTGAACGTCACACCGCCTCCTGTGCCTTGCACCGCTCCTCCTGCTCCGACCGTAGTAGGAACAGGGGTGGGGGGCACCGGAGGCGGGGCCCATCCGCTGAAGGGGAGGTGGGTGCGTGGGCCAGACCGGTCGAGCGATCGAGGAGGGCGAGCCGCCGAGGAGAGCGGCGGCTGACGGTGGTTCAAGCGTGCCGATGGCCTCGCTGTCCGAACCTGCGATGGAGCCCGCAGGCGGGTCCGGGTCCCACTGGATGTGGTCCCCGCTGCGGTCGTGCGTCAATCTGGCGTCGTCCCAGGCCCACAGTCTCTCCAAGTTCCTCAATCGGCGGTCCTTGGCGCGGGCCACCAAGGCCGTGCCGCGCACGATCGGGTTCGTGGGTCGGGCCATCATGTACGGGGAGGTCGACGAGTCGGTCCCCCGGCCACCGCTCACCCTCGGGCTGGCGGCCCAGGTCGCGCTCGATGAGGCCCTGCTGGCCGTTGCCATGACTCCGAACCGGTTCCCGATGCGGGCTGACTACCACCGGGTGAGTGACGAGCTCGCTGCCGCCCGGGCGATGTTCCGCGAACAGGGTTGGATCGCCAATCCCGCGACCTACCACCGCAAGCCGCCGGCGCTGGGCGACGCTGACGTCACCCGGGGCCGGGGTTGGTCGCTCGGGACGAGCTACGAGCGGATGACGTTCGACAGCGGCTTCACCCCCCGCTCCGGTGAGCCCGGTGGCTACCGGTGGCGTGCCCTCCAACCGGACCAAACCGCCGCTGCCACCATTCTGCGGCACCCCGGTGAACCCCGTCCCTGGATTGTGGGCATCCACGGATTCTGCATGGGGTTCCCGGTCGCCGACTTCCGCGGCCTGCACACCGACCTGCTCCACAAGCAGCTCGGGTTCAATGTGGCGATGCCTGTGCTGCCACTCCACGGGTCACGCCGGGTCACCCGTGTGAGCGGTGAGCCCTTCTTGTCGTTCGAGCTCATGAACGCGGTGCACGGCCTGACCCAGTCGATCTGGGACATTCGCCGCCTGATCACTTGGATCCGGGCCCAAGGCGCGCCGTCGGTTTCCGTCTACGGCGTGTCCCTCGGGGGGTACATCACCTCCCTGCTCGCCGGCATCGAGGACGGATTGGACACGGTGGTGACGGGCATCCCCGTCTCGGACTTCCCCGCGCTCTTCCATGCGCATAGCCCGATCCACATCCGGGCGCGCTCCATCGAGCACAACATCCTCGGCGACACGGCTGAGGAGGTCTACAAGGTGGTCTCCCCGTTCAGCTTCGAGCCCAGGACGCCCCGCGAGCGACGGTTCATCTTTGCCGGCTACGGCGACCGCCTGGCCACCCCCGGCCAGGCGCAGCGGCTGTGGGAGCACTGGGAGAAGCCGGAGATCAGCTGGTACTCCGGCGATCACGTCGGCTACCTGTGGTCCCGCCAGGTCCGGGAGTTCCTGCGCGAGGCGCTCGGCCCCGCCATGCCCGCG
Source organism: Acidimicrobiales bacterium (assembly GCA_017883105.1). Lineage (GTDB taxonomy): Bacteria > Actinomycetota > Acidimicrobiia > Acidimicrobiales > RAAP-2 > Bog-756. The sequence goes on along the minus strand of JADGOF010000039.1, from coordinate 3,795 downwards.
GCCCAGCTCGTCGGAGTCTGAACCGGAGTCGGTCGATGGAGCCGATGACCGGGATCGACGCCAAGTTCCTGTACTCCGAGACCGCCACCGCCCACATGCAGACCATCAAAGTGGTGGTCTCCGACGTGTCACGGATGCCGGAGGGCTTCTCCTTCGACGTGTTCGTCGAGGTCCTCGGCCGGCAGATCGGTCGTCTCCCCTTGTTCCGTCGGCGGGTGGTGACCGTGCCGCTCTCCCTGGGGCATCCGGTATGGATCGAGGATCCCGGATTCGAGCTGGGCAACCATGTGACCCGCCGACACCTCCGGGCACCGGGAACGCTGCACCAGCTGGCCGCGGAGGTGGCCGACATCGCGGGGACTCCACTGCGTCGTGACCGCCCGTTGTGGGAGATCGTCGTTGTCGAGGGTCTCGAGAACGGGCGGATGGCGGTGGTCGCCAAGGTGCATCACGCCGTTGCCGACGGCATGGCCACGGTGGCCATGCTCCAGAACATCGTCGAGGGAACTTATGAGGGCGCCGACGCGCCGCCGGCCGAAGCGTGGCGGCCCGAGCCGATCCCGTCACGCAGTGTGCTGTTGCGGGCGGCGGTCGGACAGCACGCGGCGCGGCTGCGGGGGCTGCCCCGTCTGGCCGTCCGTTCCGTGCAGGGGGCGCGGGCGTCCGAGGCGCGCCGCCGGTCACAGGAGGCGAAGCCCCCGTTGCCACTCCATGCTCCGCGGACATCGTTCAACGTCTCGCTCACGGCGGACCGGACATTTGCCATGACCACCCTGCCCCTGGACGACCTGAAGGTCGTCCGGCAGGCACACGGGACCACGCTCAACGACGTGTATCTCGCAGTCTGCGCCGGGGCGTTGCGGCGGTATCTGATCGATGGCGGCGAACTGCCGGCACAGTCCCTGGTTGCGAGCGTGCCGGTGTCGATCGACCCGAAGGTGGCACGCCTGTCGGGGAACCGGGTCGACAGCCTGTATGTGACGATCGGCACCGACATCGCCGATCCGCTGAAGCGGCTCCGGCACTGCAGCCGGGTGGCACGCGCCGCCAAAGAGGTCCGGAGCATGCTCGGCAGCGATCTGATGGAGCTGCGCGCCGAGGTCATTCCCCCGCAGATCTACAGCTCCACCGTGCGCATCTGGAGCCGGACCCGGCTCGCCAACCGGGTTCATCCACCGATCAATCTGGTCGCCTCCAATGTCGCCGGGCCGCGCCAGCCGATCCGGTTCGGCCCGGTCACGCTCGAGGCGCTGTACTCGGTCGGCCCGATCCTCGAGGGCATCGGCCTCAACCTGACGGCGTGGAGCTACGTCGACGCCCTGCATGTCTCCGCACTCGGCTGCTCGGCGAGCCTGCCCGACCCGTGGCGCGTGGTGGAGGCCCTGCACGTGTCCCTGGCCGAGTTGGTCGACCTTTCAGGCGCCGGGCCGGCCCGGACGCGGCGGTGAGTCGGTGCCGGGCGCGCCGTCATCGGTCACGTGCTCGGTCCATTCGGTCCCCGACCAGTATCGCTGTTCGTGCCTGAAGAAGGGATCCCTGAACCAACCCGGAGCGGCACCCGTGAAGGCTGAGCCCCCGGCGCGTTGGGATGCGGTCGCCGGCCTTCCGGTCGGACCCTGACGGTCGGGACCGGTCAACGAACTCCCCGAGGTCGCACCCGGGCGGTGTCCTCCGCGGCGGCGCTGGGAGGAGAGGAACCGCACGGCAAAGATCCCACCGAAGATCACCAGGGCGATCCACGGGCTGTGGCCGTAGTACATACCTGAAGTGTACGGCCGGGGACCGGTGGTCGGACGGCGCCACCGGAGCGGTCGGCCTGGGGTCCGACGCCCGAGCCTGCCTGTGGCGGTCCCGGGCCAGGGACGGGAGCGTTCATGAGAAGGCCTTGCGCCCCGTTCCGGCGCCGATTGGCCGGCATCCTCCGATGTCAGTCGGCCGGTGTCATCGCCTCGAGCATGGCCGCCATCTGCCGGTGCACCAGATTGACCGCCTGGAGGGGTCGGATCATCACCCGGAACTCGATGATGCGTCCTTCCTCGTTGCAGCGGATGATGTCGACGCCGTTGACGTACTTGCCCTCGATGGCGGTCTCGAACTCGAGCACGGCGGTATCACCGGAGACCACGGTCTTGGTGTATCGGAAGGAGCCACTGGCGCCACTTGAAGGCGGCGACGCATCGCCGGGGAAGGTCTGGCTGGCCGCCTGCAGGTAGAGGGCGGTGACCGCCTTTCCCTTCTGAGGGGTGTAGACGATGGGCGAGTAGAAGACGACCTCGTCGTCTAGCAGCTCGTCGAGCCCACCGGGCAGTTGGCCCCGCAGGTAGGCGTGCCACTTCTCGATCACCTGCTCGATCACCGTACCTCCTTGGTCACCTGCACGGTAGCCGTACCCGGGTTGCCGGCTGAGGGCGCCCTGGTCCGCCCCGACCGGGGACACTGGTGGGCCGACTCCCGTCGCCCATACTGGGTGGACCATCCGGCCGGCAGGAGGAGACGTGATGCCCACCATCGAGGAGTTGGCAACCGAGGTGGCCGTCCTGCGTCGACGGGTCGATGCCACAGAGGCCGTGCTCGAGATCCAGGCGCTGAAGGCCCGCTACGGCGATCTGGTGGACCAGCGATGCCCCGCCGGCGAAGTCGTCGATGACCTCACGCTCGAGCGCCTGGCTGGGGAGGTTGCCGCCCTGTTCACGGTGGATGGGACCTGGGACGGCGGCCCGGGACTCGGCAGCGTCACCGGGCGCCCCGCCATCGCCGCCCGGTTGGCCCGGCCCACACTCACCTTCTCGCGTCACCTGTTCGTGAAGCCACGCATCCGGGTGGATGGCGACCGGGCCTGGGCCCGATGGGACCTCCTCAGCCCGTGCCGTCGTCATGATGGCTCGTCGTACTGGATGTGCGGGTACGAGGACGACGAGTACCTGCGGGTCGACGGCGCCTGGCTGCACCATGCCATGAAGCTCACCACCGTGTTCATGGCGCAGGTCGGCGAGGGGTGGACGAACATCCTGGTCTGACACCGGGCGTCCCTTGGAGGGGCGGGCTCTAGGATCTCGCCAATGGCTCCCGGACATCGGTCGGAGGACATCCTCGCCCAGGTGCAGGCCCGATGGCGTCCCGACGTGCTTCCGTTGTTGGAGTCCTTCGCCCGCATCCCGAACCTGTCGCCTGCCTACCAGCCTGACTGGGAGGCGGCCGGGCACCTCGAGGACGCAGTTCGTCTCTTCGCCGACTGGGCCGACCGGCGGGCGATCCCCGGTGCCGCCGTCGATGTGGTGCGCCTGCCCGGGTTGACTCCCACCGTGCTGGTGGACGTGCCGGCCAGCGCACCGGAGGCGTCGGGGACGATGCTCGTCTACGGCCACTACGACAAGCAGCCACCCTTCGACGGGTGGAGCGAGGGCCGTGGTCCGTGGTCGCCGGTGATCGAAGGAGAGAGGCTCTACGCCCGCGGCGTCGCCGACGACGGGTACGCCCTTCCGTCCGCGCTGGTGGCCATCGAATCGGTGGTCGCGGCCGGCCGGGCGCCATGGCCGGTGCGTCGTCCTGGCCGAAGGCTCGGAGGAGAGCGGGAGCCCCCACCTGCCCGAGGTGCTCGCCCACCTCGCCGACCGCATCGGGGTCCCCGACCTGGTGGTGGCCCTCGATTCGGGCAGCCCCACCTACGACCGGCTGTGGATCACCACCTCCCTCCGTGGGGCCATCGTCGGGACGCTCACCGTCAAGGTGCTGGAGCACGGGGTGCACAGCGGGTCGGCCGGTGCGGTGGTCCCGTCGTCGTTCCGCCTGGCCCGG
>JADGOF010000396.1 GCA_017883105.1 Acidimicrobiales bacterium | reverse complement strand
TCGACCTCGCCGGCCAGTCGATCGTTCTCCTCTGCGAGACGTTCCACGTCACCGCGCAGCCGTTCGTTCTCGGCAACGACCTCGGTATCGCTTCGTTCCGCACCGGAGGGCATGCCGACAATTCAAGCAACTGCCAGCACGTTTCGCGAATCGCGAGGTCAGCGCGTCTGTTCGCTGATCCTCGTCATCGGAGGCCGCTGGCCGTGGTGGCGACGGACGGAGCACCGGACAGGTGAATGGTTACCCCACAGCGCCGGGTAGGTGGGATATGCACCGTCAGGCTGAACGGTACCGGCCGGCCGCCCTGGTGCGGTTCTGGGCCCACCCCTACTCGGGGATGATCTCGGCCACGTCGTCGAGGTTGGCCGCCTCGGCGTCCTCGAGTCCGCGCAGTACCCCCGGGTCGGTCTTCAGGGGCCCGGGCAGGAAGACGGCCGGCACGATGGCGATGGCACACACGGCGAATGACCACCAGAAGGACGTGGCGAACGCGGAGGCCAGTCGGTCGACGATGGTCGCGGGGAGCGCGGTGCTCGGCATCGCGCCCAAGCTCGGCGCGTGGTGGGGGAACTGGCCGGTGATGGCGTGCTGGAGCACCACCGCGAACACGGCCACGCCGATCGACCCGCCGACCTGCCGGATGATGTTCGTCGAGGTGCTGGCCCGGGGCACTTCCTCGTGGGACAGCCCCTGGTAGGCGGCGGCGAAGACCGGCATCATGCCGAACCCCAGGCCGATGCCCCGCACGAACAGCGCAATGGCCAGGAACGCATAGCTGGTCGACCCGGAGACCTGGGTGTACGCGAGCGTCCCGAGGGCCAGGAGCGCCATGCCGACGGGCACGGTCCTGCGGGTGCCGTACTTGTCGGCCATCTTCGCCGACGTCCGTATCACGAGTGCCGCGCCGATGCCCTGGGGCGCCATCAGCAGCCCGGCCTTCCACGCCGACTCGCCGCGCACGATCTCGTAGTAGAGCGGCAGCAGGAACATGGTGCCATAGAGGGTGGTCCCCACCAGGAAAATGCAGACCGAGGCCATCGTGAAGTTGAACCTCTTGAACAGCCGCAGGTCGAGCAGCGGTTCGGGGGCACGGAGCGAACGCAGGACGAACCCGAGAATCAGCACGATCGACACCGCCAGGCTGACCTGGACGCCCCGGGACGAGAACCCGCCCTCGCTACCGACCTCGGAGAGGCCGTAGACCAGGAGGGACAGGCCCGGTGCCAGGAGGAGGAACCCGATCACGTCGAGGCGGTGGTTGCGGTCCCCGCCGGCGATGGGCAGGAAGCGGAAGGACAGGAACAGCGCCACGATGCCGATCGGGACGTTGATGAAGAAGATCCATCGCCACGAGAAGTTGGACACGATGAGTCCGCCGAGGACGGGCCCGAGGATGGGGCCCAGCAGTGTCGGCACCCCGATCAGCGCCATGACCTTGTTCATCTTGTCGGGGCCGGCGGAGCGGGCCATGATTGTCTGACCGACGGGCATGATCATGCCGCCGCCCAGACCCTGGAGGACGCGGAAGGCGACGAGCACGCCGGCCGACCAGGCGAGTCTGCACAGGGCGGACCCGGTGATGAACAGCGCCAGTGAGACGATGTAGACGGGCTTGGCCCCGAAGCGGTGCACGGCCCAGCCGCTCAGGGGGATCACCACCGCCAGCGCCAGCAGGTATCCGGTGGTGACCCACTGGATGGTGGTGATGCTGGTGTGGAAGTCCCGGGCGAGTGTGGCCAGGGCCACCGCCACGATGGTCGTGTCGAGGATGGCCATGATGGTGCCCAGCACCACCACGACGCCCACCTGCTTGACCTCCTTGGGAAGCCGATCGTCAGAGGAGGCCAGCACGCCGGTCGCCGATGTGCTGTCTGCTGTGCTCATCAGCCCCTCCTGGAATGCCGCTCCGCCGGTGCCTCGCCTCGTCTGGCGACGCTACTCGGATGCGGAGACATTGCTTTCGCTTGCCGGACGTACTGCTGGCCCGCGTATAGGGCTTGGCGAGGAGCATCGACGTGGAGGGCGACCAGTCGCAGCCGGGAACAGATCCGATACGACCCTGGACCTGTCGACTAACAATCACACTGCCGATTATGCGTCGCAGCATCTCGGGTCGAGATCGCGGCTCGTCAACGATCGCGAGCACTCGGGTCGCCCTCGCTGCACCGGCGGGTGACTGCCTCGTGGTCATCAACGTCAGCGACGGGATTGACTACGTCCACGGCTTCGGACAGGCATGTCTCATCGCGCACGACGGCTGGCACTTCCATATGCAATGCGGCTCGGTCGGTCCGCCGGTCAGCTCAACTCCATGACCGCATGCATCACAGATCCGCTGCCAAGCGCCCCAAGATCCACCCCTCCACGTCCGTGACGGCAAGGTCATTGTCGGGCTCGCCGGATGCGAGGACGCCGGTCGCAACGGCGACCATTCCCAACAGCCCGACGACGGCATCAAACTCGTCCTCGCCGTTGGCTCCCGAGGAGAACCCCTCCTCGACCCGGCGCAACACGTCTGGAGACCACTTCGCCTTGAGTGCCCGAGCCCAATCCAGGAGATTTGGTAGCCAAAGCCTTCGGTCCGCCTGTCGGCGCTTGCCCCATGGGCCTGAATATGGTACTTCGGGTTTGATGTACTTGTAGAACTCGCGCGGGTAGGTCTCGACGACGACCACTCCCCGGTTGTCATCCAGAAGCGCGCCCAGAGATCCTTCGAACGGCCACAGCCGGATCGAACCGATCGGTGCAGCTGCCAGGAACCGCCACCCGGCCAACGCCGCCTTCCCAACCTGCTTCCCGCCGAGGGTCCAGAACATGGTCTCAGCGTCGTTGCCTTCACACCGGCGTCTCAGCTCTTGCCTTGTGAGACCGAGGGCATCGAAAAGGTGGGACTGGGACGTTCCGCCAGGGCGGGCTGGGTAGAACGGCCGGTAGAGGCTGATCTCATCGACAGTGGATGCGACCTCGTAGAACTGACCCCATGGCTCGCTACTGAGGAGTTATAACCAGAACTTGTGGATGCACCACCTGACCGGGGGCGCGACGTACCTTCCTCTTTGACCAAACGAAGAGAACGCTGGCGGTGGAACGCCG
>JADGOF010000395.1 GCA_017883105.1 Acidimicrobiales bacterium | reverse complement strand
CTACGACCGGGTGGTCTTCGACGACTACGGCCACCAGGACGTGCTGAACGGCGCCCGGGCCTCCGTCGACACCTACCCGGCGTTTCTCGCTCATCTCCGAAGGGTGAACGCCTGACAACGTCCACCGAGCGCGGGCTGAAGAGGGGGCCGGGCCTCCTCGATCAGTTGAGGGCGATCAACGCCGCGTCGACGCGGCGGGCCTCGTCGACGAATCCCCACCGTCCGGCCAGTTCTCGTCCCTCGGTCAGGAACCCACGGGCCACCGCCAGGTCACGATTGCGGGCGGCCACCCGCCCCCGCTCGATGGCCGTGCGGGCGGCGAAGTAGGGGGACCCTGCCGAATCGGCCATGACCGCGGCGGCCTTGAGGTGCTGCTCGGCATCGGCCAGGCGCCCGGCCACCCCGGCCAGGCCCCCCAGGTAGTGGGCGATGGGTCCCTCGCAGGTCGTGCCGAGGAAGCAGAACTGATCCACGAAGTCCAGCAGCTGTTCGTAGAGCACGGCGGCGGCTCCCACGTGGCCGAGCTGGATGGCGGCTTCGCCAAATGTGACCATGCCGTACGTCCACAACAGGTCCTCGGGCAGGTCGGCGAAGCGATTGGCCGTCGCCTTGTCGAGGAGAGCCCTGGCCTCTTGCTCCCGTCCTGCCTGGCACATGGCCCGGGCCAGGGCACCGCTGTAGGAGGGGATGCCCGGGTTGTCCTGGGCACCCACCTCGATCAACTCGACGATCTCACCGAGCCGGCCCTGTTGCCAGCGGGCATGGGAAAGTTGGGTCGCGTAGTAGGGGACAGCATCCGGTTGCCCGATCTCGATACCGAAGGCGAGGGCATCTTCGGCCAACTTCTCACCGACCGCTGACTCCCCGCGCAGAAACGCCCACTGGGCGGAGGAGTACATCGTCATCCACCGCATGACCGGCTGGCCGACCTCGGAGGACGTCGACGTCATTCGCTCATTGAGCTCACGGGATTCCGCCACCATTCCCGCTTCCATGGTGGTCCGCATCCGATGACTGACCGCCCAGAAGTACGCGGCCGGGTCCCCCAGGTCTTCCGCGAGGGCCAGGGCCACTGCGGTGTCCTCGAGTCGCTCGGCGAGAAGTGTCGGATGCCGGAGTGCCTCGATGACCAGATTGTGGACGTCGACGAGAGTGCCGGGATCGCCCAGCACCGCTGCTTGCTCCTTGGCCTGACCCGCCATGGCGCGCCGCTCGCCCAGTGAGGAGTCGAATACGACTTCACTGCAGAGTGTGGCCAACAAGCGGACCCGGAGCCGGGCATCCGAGGCACCCAGACACTCGAGGGAGGATCGCAGCACCGCCACACGCTCCTGATCGGTCTCACCGGCGGAGCTGTAGTAGCCACGGGTGTTGGCAAGGGCGGCCACCGCCATACGCAGAGCGTCGCCCGCCAAGTCGGCCATGGCCACGGCTTGGAGGAGGGTCTCCCGATAAGCCGGATCGCCGGCGAGGCGCTGGGCGACGCCCAGCTGGGTGGTGAGATCGCAGAGGCGTTGGATGGCATCGGGCTGCAAGGTCTCGAGCAGGGAACGGGCCTCACGAAACCAACGAACGGCTTCGTCGGGGGCGATGGAGTCAAGTGCTCCATGACCCGCGAGCTCGGCGTAGTGGAGGGCGGCACCTTGCTCCCCCGCCGCTGAAAAGTGGTAGGCGAGGAGAGCCGGCGGCAACGGCCCGGTGGCCCCTGATTCCAAGGCGGAGGCGACTTTGGCGTGGATCTGGTGCCGACGTGCCGGCCGGAGGGCTTCGTAGATCGTGTTGCGGATCAACGCGTGGGCGAATGTGAATGTGTCGCCATCTCCCGTTGAGCGGAGCAAAGCAGACTGCTCTGCCGTCTCGATGACGTCGAGTACATCATCGTCGGAAGCATCGGCCACCCGAATCAATGTGGCCAGGTCGAATTCCACCCCGATGACGGAGGCCAAGGACAGTACCTGGCCGGCGTGAGGTCCGAGGTGCTGGACCCGCTGGGCAATGACCTCACGCAAGCTGGCCGGCAAGCCGGACCGCAGCAGGGATCGGTCGGCATTCCAGCGCATGGCGTCGTCTCGGACCAGTCCCCCCGATTCGACGAGGTGCCGGAGCAGTTCCCAGACGAAATAGGGATTGCCGGCAGTGTCGCGCTGGAGTTCCTCAGCGAAGCCGGTGGACTCCTCGCCGTCCACCATGTGGCCCGCGACCGAAGTGCACAGATCGAAGACGTCAGCGGGGGACAGCCCGGTCAATTCGACCCGGGTCACTCCCTCCTCTCGACGGAACGCGGCAAGGACATCGGCCAAAGGGTGCTGGTCGGTCACTTCGTTGGATCTGAAGGTGCCGAGGATGAGTAGCGGCACTCGGGGAGTGGCGACCGCCAAGTGGCGGAGCAACCGCAGCGTCGCCGCGTCCGCCCAGTGCAGGTCGTCAAGGATGAGCAGGACCGGTCGTTGGTTGGACTCCTCGGCGAGGAGGCCGACCGCCGCTCCGAAGGCCAGGTATCGCTCGGTGTCGGGATCCGAGGAGGAGGGCGGCGGTGCTTCCGGTACGCGCCGGGCCAGCGACGGCACCAGTCGAGCCAGCTCGCCACCGAACTCCGAGAGATGGGTGGCGAGCTGCTCGCGGGGAGCGTGCTGCACGTAGTGTCCGAGCGTCTCGACGAACGGCTGGTAGGGCGCACTGACCGTGTCCAGGCAGCGCCCGTACAGCACCGTTCCACCTGCATCTTCGACCGAATGGGCAAGTACGGTGGCCAGGGTTGTCTTGCCGATGCCGGGTTCGCCACCGACGAGCACCACTTGACGTTCGCCGCGCGCCGCCAGGGCGAACAACCGCGAAAGTTGAGTCTGCTCCGACGTGCGACCGAAGAATCCCGGACCTTCGGTGGCCAGCGCTTCCGGGAAGGGGATGACGGTGACCTCTTCGACGAGCGGCTCCCACTCCAGCGAGAGCGTGGGGATCCGTTCAGCCATCCCACGCAACTCCAGATCGCCAATATCAGAGAACCGGAGCCGGCTCCTTCGTCCGGCCAACGTACGTACCAGACCGGCCACCAGAACCTGTCCACTTTCGGCCAGTCCGCACAGCCGAGCCGCTTCGACCACGGGGTC
>JADGOF010000394.1 GCA_017883105.1 Acidimicrobiales bacterium | reverse complement strand
CACCGGTGGGGAGAACGTCTCCTCGATCGAGGTCGAGGACGCCATCTTCTCCTTCGACGGGGTGGCCGAGGTGGCGGTCATCGGGATCCCCCACGATGCATGGGGCGAGATGGTCATCGCCCTGGTCGTGCCGGCCGAGGGGGTATCACTGACCGAGGAGAGCGTCATCGCCCACTGCCGGACTCTGTTGGCCGGCTACAAGTGCCCCAAGCAGGTGGAGGTCCGAGAGGCGCTCCCCCGCACCGCCACCGGAAAACTCCAGAAGTTCAGGCTGCGTGCCCCCTTCTGGGAGGGCCAGGACCGCCAGGTCAACTGACCGGGCCCGGTGCCTTCGCCCGGGTCGCCGCGCCCCGCGCCGCACCACCCAACCAGGCGCCGATGGCCTATGCGGTCCACTCGGGAGCCTCGAGCATGGGCACATTGGTGTCCGGTGCCACCTCGAACTGCCACTCCGGATGGGACTCGCTCATCCGCCGGGCCGCGGAGAGTGGGACCAGCACATCGTCTTCGCCGTGCAGCAGCAGCACCGGTTGGGGGAGTCCGGTCAGCCGGCGCAGGGTCTCCGTAGGGCGGGCCATGATCATCGACAGGGACCGCGCCGATCGAAGAGAGGCGGCATCGGCGCGGGTCCGGTCGATGCCGCTGGTGAGCTCCACATGGGCCTCCACCACATCGGGCGGTACTCGCGAAGCACCGACGCAACAGGCGCCCAACACCCGCTTCACCGACTGCTCGGCCGTCGACCCCAGTCGGCGCTGGTCGAGGTAGCTCTCGCCGACGCCGGGCACGGCGCACAGGAGGAAGTTGGCGATGACCCGTGGGTGCACGAGACCCACGCGTGCCGTGGGAAGCGCCGGGTCGACGAGGATCAGGCCGGCCACCGATTCGGGCTCCTCGGCCGCCTGCAGCGCCGCAACCAACCCGCCCATCGAGTTGCCGATGAGGATGACCGGCGCGCCGCCCAGGAAGTGGAGGAAGCCGCTCAACAGGCGGCGATGGCCTTCGATGTCGGCGGTGCGGTCGGCGCACGGCGTCCGCCCGTATCCCACCAGGTCGAGCGCCATCACCCGCGCATGGCGGGTCAGGCGGGGGCCGATGGCCGACCAGTTGAGGTGGGAACCACCCAGTCCGTGCACACCGATCAGCGTCGGACCGTCGGCCGGGCCACCCAAGCCCAGGTAGTGCATGGGACCGTCCACCTCGACGGTGTGGGACTGGGGGTCCTCGGCGACCGGTGCGCTCACGCCGTCGAGGCTACCGGGAGCGGGTTGCCTCTCCACACCGCGCGCGGTCGGCCGGCGTGCCGGATGCCCGCCCTCCGATCGCTCAGTCGGCGGGGAGGAAGTCGAGCAGCAGGCGGTTGATCTCGTCGGGCACCTCGATCGGCATCCAGTGGCCTGGCCCCTCGATGCGCTCGTACCGCCACGGGCCGGACACGAAGTCGGCGGATCCGCGCATCTGCTGTTCGGTGAGGGCGAAGTCCCCCGTGCTCCAGATCCCCATGGTTGTTGCCTGCACCAACGGCAGGTCCGGTGGCGGACCGACCAGTGCCTCCGGGGCGATGTTGGCCCGGTACCAGTTGAGGGCCGGCGTGAGCGATCCGTTGGCCTCCAGATCGGCGATCACCGCGTCGGCGTCGGGATGATGGGACCAGGCCCGCAGGTTGGCCCAGCCGTCGTCGGACAACCAGCGCTCGGCCACCCCTGGGAATTGGAAGAGCAGCATGTACCACGACTTCTCCAACTGTTCGATGCCGACCGCCCGGAACGCCAGGGGATGGCCGACCGAGATGGCCACCAGATGGTCGACCCGATCGGATACCAGGGACCCGATGGTCCAGGCCAGGGCCGACCCCCAGTCGTGGCCCACCACATGGGCCTTTTCGATGCCCAGGTGGTCGAGGATGGCCAGCACGTCTCCGGCCAGGAACAGGAAGGAGTAGGCCTCGACATCGGCCGGCTGACCCGAGGTCCCGTAGCCGCGCAGGTCGGGCACGATGACCTGGAAGCCCGCCTCGGCCAACGCCGGGGCCTGATGACGCCACAGGCGGCCCGAGTCGGGGAATCCATGAAGCAGCACCACCGGGCGACCCTCACCGGTGACCTCGAAATGGATCTCCACACCGCCACTGTCAATCTGCATGGTCGCTCCTCGTAATGACGTCGGCCCGGCGGGCGTGAGGGGCGGTCCGTTCACGCGCCCACTTCGTCACGCGTTCACCATGCCCGCAACGGTGATGACGACCTTCATCGTTCTCCCTTCCGCCGCTCCCGCAATGTACCAACGCTCCGTCGGTTCCGCCCGGGTCGCCGGTGATCAGCGGGTGTCGCCCGAGGGGAAGTGCAGCTCGATGGGGGCGCTCTCTCCGGCCGGATCGTCCTCGGGCCACCGGGTAGTGACCGACTTGAGCCGGGTATTGAACCGGATGCCCTCCATGCCGTGGATGTGTGCATCGCCGAACAGTGACTGCTTCCAGCCGCCGAACGAGTAGTACGCCATGGGCACCGGGATGGCCACGTTGATGCCCACCATCCCGACCTGCACGTCACGCCGGAACCGCCGAGCCGCATGCCCGTCCCGGGTGAAGATGGCCGTCCCATTGCCGTAGGGATTGGCGTTGATCAGGTCGATGGCCTCCTCGAGGGAGTCGACCCGCAGGACCGAGAGCACCGGCCCGAATATCTCGTCCACGTAGACGCGCATCGACGGGGTGACCTGGTCCACCAGGCAGGGTCCGAGGAAGAACCCGCCTTCACACCCGGAGACCTTGAGCTGACGGCCGTCCACCACCACCTCGGCCCCTTCGGACTCGGCTGACTCGAGATACCCAGCCACCCGGTCGCGATGGACCTCGGTGATCAGCGGGCCCATGTCCGAGGCGGGGTCGGTGCCCGGCCCGATGGTCAGAGCAGTAGCCCGGTCCCGGAGGGCGGCCACCAGCGGGTCGCCGTCGCCGACCACCACCACAGCCGAGATGGCCATGCACCGCTCACCGGCCGAGCCGAACCCGGCGGCGATCAACGCGTCGGCCGCTCGGGCAAGGTCGGCGTCGTCCATGACCACCGCGTGGTTCTTGGCCCCGCCCAGGGCCTGGGCCCGCTTGCCACTTGCC
>JADGOF010000393.1 GCA_017883105.1 Acidimicrobiales bacterium | reverse complement strand
GTCTCAACAGAGCGCGCCCGGAGGGATTCGAACCCCCAACCTTCTGATCCGTAATCAGATGCTCTATCCGTTGAGCTACGGGCGCAGTGCCGCGTCCGGGATCCCCGTGCGCAACGGTGCGAAACACTACCGGTTCACCCTGCCCAGACGGAAATCCGCCCCCTTAGCCAACCGACTTCCCGCGTGGGAGCGCTCGGCCACAGAGCGCTCGGCCACAGAGCCATCGACACTGAGCTCTGTCGGCAGGGAACTATCGACTCCAGGACGACTAGAGAGATGGACCCTCGGCACGCAGTCGCTCGACGTCGGACATGGCTGCGCGCAGCCCGCTCAGCCATTCGTCACTGTGTTGCCCCACGAGGCGCACGCACCAGGCGAGAGCCTCGGAACGAGACCGGGCGACGCCGGAGTCCACAAGGGTGTCGAGCACCTGGCGCTCACTCTGGCGCAGGCGTGTCATTGCCGGAACCGCAAGGTGCGTGAAGAGCTGGCCGGTCTCGCCGATCCGGGCGCCCCAGGCCACGCTGCGGCCGTACTTGGCCTGGGCCTCGTCAGCGATCTTCATCCGTTGCCCGCGAGTGTCCTCGCGCCAACGGGTGATCCGGCCCTCCGCCGCAGCGGCCTCCCCGCTCTCAGGTGCCGGCAGCTCACCAATCACGGTGATCTCGTCGCGGTCGACGGTGACTCGCAGGTCCCCGGTGAACCATTCGTCGGGGATGCGCCCGGCGAACCAGGCGGCCGCGTCCGTGGCGTCGGGCAGGTCGCCCTGTTGCCAACCGCCGGGACGACCGAAGGGGCCGCCTCGCCGGAACCCACCTCCGCCTCGCCGGCCGCGCGGACCTCCATGGGTGTGTGAACCTGCTGGGTTGTCGTGCTCGTGTGTCATCACTGCCTCCACAATGCTCCGTGCTTACTGACTTACTGCATTACAACATTACACCGTTACAGATGATGTCAACAGGCGGCGCAGATCCCATATTCCGCAATCCCGTGGAAGTTTGCCCATTCCCTCCACCGGCCTCTCGGGTTAACGTGACCCGAGTAGCAACGTTCACCATGCGCACATCGGATGGTGACAGCCTGGAAACAATCGACAGGCGGCCCAATGGGCGCCAATGCGAAGGGGATGGCAGAACCGATGACGACCACCGCAAGACTGCAGATCCAGAGCGACGGTTCCACCAGCCACAGCCGGCTTGCCGCCTGGGTCGAAGAGGTGGCGGCGCTGACCACACCCGAGCGCATCTCATGGATCACCGGCTCCGACCAGGAGTGGAAGACGCTGACCGACTCGCTCGTCGCAACCGGCACGTTCACCCGCCTCAACGAGGCCATCAAGCCCAACTCGTTCCACTGCGCCTCCGACCCCTCGGACGTCGCGCGGGTCGAGGATCGCACCTTCATCTGCTCGGTCGAGGAGAAGGACGCCGGCCCCACCAACAACTGGATGGCGCCGGACCAGATGAAGACGATCTTGAGGCACCTCTACCGGGGGTCGATGACCGGTCGCACGATGTACGTCATCCCCTTCATCATGGGACGCCTCAACGGCGAGGACCCCAAGTTCGGCGTTGAGATCACCGACTCGGCATACGTCGTGGTGTCTATGCGTGTCATGGCCCTGTGTGGCACCGGCGTGCTGAAGAGGATCGAGGAGCTCGACTCCGACTTCGTCCCGGCGCTGCACTCGGTCGGCGCCCCGCTCAAGGCCGGCGAGACGGATGTCCCCTGGCCGTGCAACGACATCAAGTACATCGTGCAGTTCCCCGAAGAGCGGATGATCTGGTCCTACGGATCGGGCTACGGCGGCAACGCCCTGCTGTGCAAGAAGTGCTACAGCCTCCGCATCGCGTCCGTGATCGCCCGCGACGAGGGCTGGCTGGCCGAGCACATGCTGATTCTCAAGCTGACCTCCCCCCAGCAGGAGGTCCACTACATCGCCGCGGCCTTCCCCAGCTCCTGCGGCAAGACCAACATGGCCATGCTCGAGCCGACCATCCCCGGCTGGAAGGTCGAGACCCTCGGTGACGACATTGCCTGGATGAGGTTCGGCAAGGACGGACGCCTCTATGCCGTCAACCCCGAGTTCGGCTTCTTCGGTGTCGCCCCTGGCACCAACGAGAAGACGAACCCCAACGCGATGCGCACCATCGAGAAGGGCAACTCGGTCTTCACCAACGTCGCCCTGACCGAAGACGGCGACGTCTGGTGGGAGGGACTGGAGAACATGCCGGCCCACGCCACCGACTGGAGGGGCAACCCGTGGACGCCCGAGGACGGCAAGAACGGTCACCTGTCCAGCCACCCGAACTCCCGCTACTGCACCCCCATCCTTCAGTGCCCGATTCTTGCGCCGGAGTATGACGACCCGCAGGGTGTGCCGATCTCGGCAATCCTCTTCGGTGGCCGGCGCAACTCCACCATCCCCCTGGTCACCGAGTCCCGTGACTGGGTGAACGGCACGTTCATGGGTGCGACCCTCTCTTCCGAGACGACAGCCGCCGCGACCGGTGAGGTCGGCCTCGTTCGCCGTGACCCGATGGCGATGCTTCCCTTCATCGGCTACAACGCCGGCGACTACCTCAACCACTGGCTCAACATTGGCAAGAGTGCCGACGCCTCCAAGCTGCCGCGGATCTACTACGTCAACTGGTTCCGTCGCGACCACAATGGTCGCTTCCTGTGGCCAGGCTTCGGCGAGAACTGCCGGGTGCTCAAGTGGGTCGTCGAGCGCATCGAGGGTCGCGCCACAGCCACCGAGACCCCGATCGGCTACGTGCCGAGCATGGAGTCGCTCGACACCGATGGCCTGGACATGACGCCGGAGCAGATCAAGGCGGCGCTGCACGTCTCCGCGGCGGAGTGGGAGACCGAGGTCACCCAGATCCAGGCGTGGTTCCACAAGTTCGGCGACACCCTGCCGGCGACGCTCCAGACCGAGCTCGACGGGCTCGAGGCCCGCCTCGGCCTGAGGTAGGCGAACAAACACGAAAGGCCCCACAACCCAAGGTTGAGGGGCCTTCACGTTGGCGGAGGCGGCGAGATTTGAACTCGCGATGGGGATTAACCCAAACCCGCTTAGCAGGCGGGCGCCATAAACCGGGCTAGGCGACGCCTCC
>JADGOF010000392.1 GCA_017883105.1 Acidimicrobiales bacterium | reverse complement strand
CGCGTGGCCGCCTCCCTGTAGACGAGCAAGTCGGTGACCGGCACTTGGCTGAGGCCCCCGAACCCCGACCAAGCGTTCACATTGAAGATCCCCAAGAACACCGCGAACTCGGCGGCGAGGCCAACCAACAGAGTCAGAACTTCCCTGGGCAACGTGGGCGTGCGCGGTTCCATCCGATTACCTCTGCTGGTCTGTGCGCGCAGGTTGCCTTGTGCTTTGGGTGAGGGCTTCTGAACCGTCACTGCTTCCTTGTTAATCCTATACCGGGTTGTCACGCTCGGTTGGAGGGCAGCATAGTGGATTTTCTCGAACTACACGGTGGGATCATCCCGAGGGTGGAGTGAAGTCTGCGGTGCTTGTACTCATGCGGGTGACCAGTCGACCCAGCCTCGGCGCCTGGCGGCGGCGCCTTCGGCGGTGTGGGTCTTGACGTCGGCCAGCGCTCGACGTACTTCGCCGACCCCGGTTCGACAGCCGCTCGGCGGCTGACTACGTCGATTTGTATCGAATTCGGTTGGTCATGCGCACGACCCTCCGCGACCATCGCGATATCCGCGACCCCTGGATTTCTCTGGCGGGACGGCCATGAGAGTAGGCGCCGCGCTCGCCATAGACGTGGGTGTCGTGCTCCTGATTCTGTTGGCCATGTTCGTGGAGTTCTTGCACTCCGGCTGAGCGACACCGTGCTGGCAGAGCGGGTGTTCGAAGGCTTCCGCTCTCGCGGCCATCCGCATCTGCCGCTCCTCGCACGGT
This sequence comes from Acidimicrobiales bacterium, assembly GCA_017883105.1. Taxonomy (GTDB): domain Bacteria; phylum Actinomycetota; class Acidimicrobiia; order Acidimicrobiales; family RAAP-2; genus Bog-756. The sequence continues at coordinate 2,370 of JADGOF010000392.1, read as the reverse complement.
CGATCCTGACGACGATTCGGGAGTCAGACCCTCCACTTCACGTGGCCGTTCGGGTCAGGAAGTCGCGTTGGAATCTCGTCGGTCACCCACGCGTACTCCAAGCAGTCGATGTAGCCGGAATCGTCCAGCCAGAGGAGCAGCATGCCGATGCCGTGGCCATCGTGGTCAACAACGCTTGGGCTGTTCGGCACGGGGTTGCGGACATCGTGCGAGGCCGGGAAGTCGCGGCTCAGGCGGAGGCGCATCATCGTCAACGGACCGTCTTCATACTCGACGCCGTCGACCTGGGCGAGCAGCTCGTCCCGGCCCGCGAAGGTGCTCCTGCTCGATGGCCCGTCCACGATGGGCAAGTCGCAGGCGGTCACCAGCTACATGCTGCGCGAGTCCGAGCGCCTCCGGGCCGAACGAGGTCGCCGGGTCGACCGGTGTCGATCCCCGCCGTCACTTTCGCCGACCTCGCCAACCACAGAGACCAGGGCGATGAGCCACTCAAGGACTTGGCCGTGTCAACTCGAGTTGGTCGTGCACCAGGCCGGCAGCGGCGCCCCGTGGCTGGCGAGATAGCCGGTAGCGGCCGTGGCGGCAATCGTGTTGAGCAGGTGGGCTTGACCGTACAGCAGACCGGCCGCCTCTACTCCGCCTCGCTGAGATGGACCATGGCGTCATAGAGCTGCTCGTACGTCATCGGCGGCTCGGGGATCGAATGTGCCCGCTCAGCCCGGTAGGCGTCGAGCATGAGGTAGAGGTAACGCCGCCAGGCGTTGGGCGCCGTGGTGCTGGTGGCGTCGATGATTCGGCCGTTGGACCAGATGAGGTTGACGATGTCGGCCTGGGTGATATCGGGGCGAGCCTTGCCGGCTTCTTGGGCTCGGCTGAGCACGTCCTCGATTTGCCGGCACATCTGGTCGTGGATGTGCTCGGTGTCGGCGTTGTCGGGGAAGCGGCGGGAGAGGAAGTCGTTGAAACCTCGGTCTCCTGCCTGCATGCCGAACAGGTTCTCCAAGTAGTAGACGAATCCTTCCCACGGATCATCCATCTCCAGGGCCTTGGCGGCCCCATCGAGGAACTCTTGGAGCCGAGGTTTGAAGGCGGCCATGAGCAGGTCCAGGCGTGTCGGAAAGTGGCGATACAGGGTGCCGATGGCTACGCCGGCTTCGCGTGCGATCTTCTCCAAGGACGCATCCACGCCGTGCGAGGCGAATTCGCGCTGTGCCGCTGCGATGAGCTTGGCGCGGCGCTCTCGGGCATCGCGGCGCGACGGCCTCCGCATCTGCTCAACGTCGCTCGCGCTCACACCCCCAACTTTACCAAGGATGCCGAGGGCAGCCTCCGTTTATCTGCTGCTCGCGAGTCCAGGAGAGGGCGGTTGACCACGGCGCCCTCAGCAAGTTCGACCGTCGACGCCGGCGTGGTACTCGGTCTGGACGTGATGGACTTTGCCGACAGCGTCCGCGACCGGGCCACCCCAGCTCTTATCAGCTCCTGACGCTGCCGAATGACGAGGATCAGAGTCTTTGCCAACCTGAGGGGGCCCTCCGGAATAGATGAGGCACCCCTCCGGTTACATGGATATCAATCACCGGAGGGGTGCCTCACCTTGACACTCCGACTTGACCGCACCAGGAAAGAAGAAGATGAGCACCAACGAGCCCTCCGGGGCCCCAGGCGCCTCAGCGGCCGCGGAAGCCGTCGAAGCGCACTTGACCGCTCCACCAATCCCCACTACGAGCGACGTCTCGGCGCAACGGGAGACCGCCGTAGAGCGGGGCCGCCATAGGACTGGAGAGCGCCCATGACACTGCTCGACCATGTCGTCCTCCAAGTCGACGACCTGAACGCCATCGGCGACTGGTACGACCAGGTCGTCAGCCTGGCCGGGGGCACGCGGGTCTTCGATACGCCAACCCTGATCGGGTACGCCCTACCTGGCCAGCCAGCCCAGCTGTTCTTCTCCCTGGCGACCGACCCCGGTGGTCGCCAGGCCCACCTAGCGCTCAGCGTCGAGGACGAGGCGACCGTCCGACTTGGTCACGAGTTCGCCACCACGCTCGGTGCCGAGATCCTCCACGAACCTCGGCTGTGGCCGGAGTATGCACCGGACTACTACGCGGTGTTCATCCGTGACCCAGCCGGAAACAACCTCGAACTCAAGTGCCGCGCCTCAACGGCACCGCCAACTCACCCAGACACCACGGAGGAACATTCATCATGACCACCATCAGCATCATCGGCTCGGGCAACATGGCCACCGCCATCGGCACCCGAGCGGCAAAGCACGGCCACACCATCGAGCTCATGAGCCGCAACACCGCCAAGGCTCAGGCGCTCGCCGACCAGATCGGCAACGGAGCCACCGTCGGCACGTTCGGC
>JADGOF010000391.1 GCA_017883105.1 Acidimicrobiales bacterium | reverse complement strand
ACTCAGGGCGGCCAGGAACCGGTCGTTCTCCACTGGGAGTCCCACCGTGACCCGAAGGCATCCGGAGAGACCCGGCCATTGCGAACAGTCTCGCACGAGGACCGATGCACGGAGAAGATCCGCCCACACCTCCCCCGCCGGCTTCTTGGACGGCCGGAAGAGAATGAAGTTGGCATCGGAAGGCCAGGATTGGACCGAAAGGTCTCCCAGGGTGGCCTCGATACGACCTCGTTCCTCTTTCACCATGGCCACCCGGGCCTCCATCTCCTCGACGAACTCGAGGGCCAGACGCCCCGCCAACTGTTTGCCGGCGTCCAGGTGGTACGGGAGTGCCACCAGTTCGCACGCCTCGATCACCTCGGGGGGCGCAACCAGGTAGCCGAGCCGGGCACCGGCCATCGACCAAGTCTTGGAGAAGGTGCGGACCACGGCGATGCGATCGGTGCCCGGGGACCCGCTCTGCATGAGGTCGAGCGCGGTCGACGGCGCGAACTGTCCGTACGCCTCGTCGACCACCACCAGCCCGGGAGCCATGGCCGCCACCGCACGCACCACGTCTGCCGGCTCGGCACGCCCGGTCGGATTGTTCGGTGAGCAGAGGAAGGTGATCACCGGATCGTAGGTACCGAGCACCCCCTCCACTTCCTCGAGATCGAGGGCGAACTCGTCGGTACGGCGGCCGGCCACCACCGAAGTGCCGGTGATCCGAGCGATGTGACCGTGGAGCGTGTAGGTGGGCTCGAACAGGGCCACGGTCCGACCAGGGCCGCCGTAGGCCAGCAGCAGCGACTGGAGCACCTCGTTCGAACCGTTGGCGCAGAAGATCTGGTCCGGACCGACGTCGTGGCTGTCGGCCAGGGCGGTGCGTAGCGCGGTGGCCCGGCGGTCGGGATACCGGTTGAACTCGATCTCCGCCATACCGGCCTCCAACGCCTCGTACCACTGGGGCGGCGGGGGCAGCGGGGATTCGTTGGTGTTGAGGCGGATCTCCACGTCCACCTGGGCCGAGTGGTAACCGGTGAGGGCACCGAGGTCGGCGCGCACCGAGGGAAGCCCCGACCGGTTGTCCCCGGTGCGCTCTACCGGGACCATCGGAGGCGCACCGATTGGGCGTGGGCGGGAAGGCCTTCGCTCTCGGCCAGGGTCACCACATAGGGCCCGAGGACCTCGAGCGCTTTCTCGCTGACGGTGACCGCGTGGATGTGACGGCGGAAATCGTCCACCCGCAGTGCGCTGGCGAACCGGGCGGTCCGGTTGGTGGGCAGCACGTGGTTGGGGCCGGCCAGATAGTCCCCGACGCTGGCCGGAGACATCGGACCGAGAAAGACGGCGCCCGCGGAGGTCACCTGGGACAGCAGCGACCGGGCGTTGTGGGTCAGGATCTCGAGGTGTTCGGGGGCCACGATGTTGGCGATGGCCATGGCCTGTTTGGGCCCGTCCACCACCACGGCATAGCCGCCGGCGCCGAGGGTCGCTTCGAGATCGCCGCGCCGGGGTGAGTCCTTCACGATGCGGTCGACGTGGGCCGACACGGCCTCGGCCACCGCTTCCGACCAGGTGATCAACCAGGCCAGGCCGTCGGGCCCGTGCTCGGCCTGAACCACCAGGTCGATAGCGGCCAGCTCGGTGGGGGTGTCCGGGCCGGCGATCACCACGACTTCCGAGGGGCCGGCGAAGGCTGACGCCACGCCAACCAATCCGGAGACCTGACGCTTCGCTTCAGCCACGTAGCGATTCCCGGGGCCAACGATGACGTCGACCGGGTCGATCGACGCGGTCCCGTACGCCATGGCAGCGATGGCCTGGGCCCCACCCACCCGGTAGACTTCCTTGATGCCGGCCACGCTGGCCGCGGCCAGCGTGGCGTCGTCGACGTGCCCATCCGGCCCCGGGGGCACGCACAGGACGATCTCATCCACTCCGGCCACCTGAGCGGGGACTGCGCACATCAACACGGTCGACGGATAGCGGGCCCGGCCACCCGGTGCGTAGCAACCGGCGCGGGACACTGGGCGGATCAGGTGGCTGACGTTGATTCCGCCGGACTCGAAATCGTCCGGAGCGCTGCTGCCTGCTTCGTGGGCGTGGTAGGCGAGAATGCGATCGTGGGCGACGTCGAGGGCTTCTTGGAGCTCGGCGGGAATGCGCCGGAGGGCAGCCTGAACCTCCGATTCCGGGACCCGCAGTTCATCGAGATCCACCTTGTCGAACTTCGAGGTCAGCCGCCTGAGGGCGGCATCGCCGTCTCGGCGAACCTCGGCGATGATCTCGGCCACCCCGGCGGAAGAACGGTCCTGTTCGTCTTCGGGCCGTGGCAGGGCCTCGCGCAGCGCCCGGCGGTTGCCGGTAAAGCCGCGGAAATCGAGGCGACGAAGTGCCATAGCCCGTCGATGCTACCGGAACGTGGGAACGGGTCCTTTGCGGGGCGACGGGGTCTGGTGTGGTCGCTCTCCGATCGGGGAAGGTGGGATTCGAGGTGGCGAGTGGCGGGGTCTGGTTGTTCGGGTGTGATCCGCCGGTGGCCCGGCGTGGCCCGGCGGCGAGCACTGAGGGCCGGGACTGGCTCGGTGGGTGCCATCGGATCCGCGTCGGCGTCCGCAGAGGACCGGGCGCCGTTTGCCGGCGTCATATCCCCGGTCGAGCGCCGACTCGGCCAATGCCATGATCGTCGGATGCCCACCATCTCCGCAGAGCTCTCCTCCCTTGCCACCTCCCTCGATGATCTGACCAAACGAATCACTGTTCACGCCGACGCAGCCAATGACAGTAAGGACGAAGAGACCGCACGAGAGCTGTTCGCCATCGAACGGGCGCTGAACAGCGCGAACCGCAGGCTGGCGCGACTATCAATTGCACTTAGTCGGAGATGACAACACATGTTGCGTTACTCCGGGGTATATTCTGAACTGTTGTCATTCCGGTTTGATGACAAACACGCTTGACTACCTGGGATTTTGGCCTTGTCGAGACCGACATCTCGAATATGGAACCGTAGATTCGCATTGCCTGACTGGAAATGGGCGCAAAAACATGATGATGTAGAGGTCTCGGAACCGGTTCCCGCCAACTGGTTCCGCAGAGCGGTGTTCGGGATCCGCCGCCCGACCCGCTCGCGCGAAGGCACC
>JADGOF010000390.1 GCA_017883105.1 Acidimicrobiales bacterium | reverse complement strand
AGGAGTCGCGGTCACCGGTCACGATGATCACGGGATGCTTCCGGTCACGGGCCTCGGAGGCCAGGGTGGCCAGCACATCGTCCGCCTCGAATCCCTCGGCCGTGACCACGGGAATGGCCAGCGAGTCCAGCAAGGATCGGATCATGTCGAACTGGGGCGGGAGATCCTCGGGCGTCTCGGCCCTCCCGCCCTTGTAGTCGCCGACGATGTCGTCGCGGAACGTTCCGCCGGGAAGGTCGAAGGCGACGGCGAGGCCGATCGGGCGGTGGTCGCGGACCAGGTTGATGAGCATGGAGGCGAATCCGTGGACGGCGTTGGTGACGACACCGGAACTGGTGGTCAGGGTGTTGGGGAGGGCGAAGTACGCCCGGAAGGCCAGCGACATGCCGTCCAGCAAGATCAAAGGGCCGGCGCCGGAAGAGGGCGTGGTGGGGGCCACCGATCCAGCGGGAGATGCCTTGGAGGCCCGACGGGCTGGTGGGGCGCTGGCCATGGTGGATCGTCGGCCCGGCCTAGGGCGCGAGCGTACCCTCGAGGACCTGGCGGGCGACGTCGATCATCCGCGAGCGGGTGCCCATGGCTGTCTTCTGGATGAACCCGAAGGCCTCCGATTCGGAGAGGCCCGACCGTTCCATCAGGACGCCCTTAGCGCCGTCCACCAGTCGACGTGTCTCGAGCTTGTCCTCGGCGCTCGATTGCTGGGCGCTGCCCCCTTCGGACTCGGCCAGTTGCGCCTCGGCATTGATGGCCCACTCCTGTTCACAGCGGGCCACGGCCTGGTCGATGGCCGGTATCAGCTCGATCCGTTGGAAGGGCTTGACCAAATACGCGGAAACCCCAGCGTCCCGTGCCTCGTCGATCAGGTTCCGCTGACTGAACGCGGTGAGAATGAGCACCGCCACCTTGGTGTCCAGGTCACGGATATCCCGTGCAGCGGCCAGGCCGTCCGAACCGGGCATCTTGATGTCCAGGATCACCAGGTCGGGCAGGTGGGTGCGGACCAGTTCGACCGCCTCGTCCCCGCGACCGGTCTCGCCGACGACCTCGTAACCTTCGTCAAGCAGGATCTCCTTCAGATCGAGTCGGATAATTGCCTCATCCTCCGCGATGACCACACGCCTGGTCATAGTGATTCAGATCCTCCACTCTCGGGCGTCACCGGATGCGACAGGGTAAACAGAACTGCCATCTTCTCGCACTTCAGGCCCCGACTGGTCAACCGGGTCCGACCACCAACTCATCCAGTAGTTCGTTCTGGCGCCGTTCGAGTTGGGCGATCAGCTCGACCAGAGCTCTCCGGGACTGCATCATGACGGTAGCCTGCCGACTGGCCTCGTCGTGCTCCTTGGAGGCTACCGGTGTCTCGGCCACCAGGGCCCGCAACCGGGTGTCGTCGGCGATCTCGTTGACCACTACCATCTGCTCGTCCAGGACGGCCAGCTCGCTGCGAGCGCGCACCAGCCGGCTGTGGGCGTCACTCAGTCGACGTTCGATCATGGCTCGATGCATGGGACGGCAATTCTACGCACGGGAAGGCCGTAGGCACGCACGCAGGACGCGGGCGCCGGTGGAGCATTGAGTTTTCGGGTGTTTGCCGGTGGTTGCCGGTGCATCGTTGTGGAGGTGTTCCGCAGGCGGCCCCAGGAGGCTCAGGCCGGGGTGGCGTGAATATGCCGGTGTTGGACCGTGCAGCGTTCGAGTACCTCCGATTGGGGAGCAGGACCCATGCCTGGCCCCGGGGGCAGGGCGGAAGTGAGGGATCGGTCCTCTCCCGACCGCGTGAGATCAAGGCCGGGCACCAGGTCGCACCCGAGGTAGGTGCCGCTGGGGCTGAGGTCTCCGGGCCACGCGAACCCTTCCAACGCGGCAAGGGTGGTATTGACTCCACGGGCGTACCCGGACTCGTACATCCCCCCCATCCACAAGGGGACCCCCTTGGCGGTGCACGCCTCGATCACTGCCAAGGCCGCACCGAGGCCCCCAAGACGGGACGGCTTGATGCAGACCACCGAGCAGGCCCCCATGGCAATGGCCGACGCCGTCGTGCCGGGCGAATCGAGACTTTCGTCCAGACAGATGGGGGTCTTCATGCGTTCGGCCAGTCGACGATGCAGGTCAAGATCGGATCGGTCGAACGGCTGCTCGAGGCAGAGCAGACCGAACCGGTCGAGTTCGCACAGATGTTCGAGGTCCGAGTCCCGATAGGAACCGTTGGCGTCCACTTGTAGGCGGACGCCGGGAACCTGTTCGACCACCGCCTCCACCGGGTCCACATCCCACCCGGGACCGATCTTCATCTTCACCCGGGTGAATCCGTCGGCCACCAGCCGCCTCACCTCGTCGACCAGGTCGTGGTTGGTGCCGTGGGTTCCTACCACGGCGCCGAGGGCGACGGTGCATCCCTCTACCCCGAGGACAGCGGCCAGCGATCGACCGTCAGAGCGCAGATGGATGTCGGCCACGGCCATCTCGAGGGCGGCAAAGGCCAGCGGGGTACGGCGTGCCAGGGTGGCGGGAATCTCCAGTGTCGCGGGTCCGGGCAGGCGTCGGCCATCACCCGACACCTGTTCGACCAGGGCCGGAATCAGTTCGTGGTCGAGGGCCGAAAAGGACCGCGAAACGTCCTCGTCGTCGTAGGTGACATCGGCCAGGGCCGCGCACTCTCCCCAGCCTTCGACCGTCCGACCGTCAACCTGCCCGATGAGCTGCACCAGCACCAGTGGTCGTCTCCGATGCGCCCCCCTCGAGGTGAATACCGGACGGGGGAAGGGAAGTTCGACGATCCACAACTCGACTGCTTCGAGGACCACGGTTCCTTGCCTGCCCACAGCCGCCCAGGCCCGGGACAACTGGGTCGTCCGTGGGTTACCGTCCATGATTGGAGCCTACGGTTTCACCCGCCGTTCCATGTGGTTACGTCCAAACGGTGGGTTGGTCCCCTCAGTTCGGCCCGCTCACGTCGGCCCACTCGAGTCGGTCGTGTCTCGTCCGGGTGCGCGGGCCGTCCGAGGTCGTTGTGCGCCGTCTTCTGTTGCCTAGACGTGGCGATAGGCTGCGCCCCCACCAGCCCGGGTGGCGGAATGGCAGACGCGGTGGACTCAAAATCCATTGTCCGAAAGGGCGTGCGGGTTCGAAT
>JADGOF010000389.1 GCA_017883105.1 Acidimicrobiales bacterium | reverse complement strand
CGGCCTGGCGCTGTTCGGGCGTGAGTGCGGGCGGTTGCGGCATGGTCGAGACGATAGCGCCTCTGGGCGCCCAGGTCATCCGGAACCGATGTGGACCGGAACGGGCTCCTGACTCCCCCACGCTGGACATTCCCGACGGGCACCGCCGCCGCCCCCCGGTCCCCCCTCTCCGGTGTTCAATACTGGGGGCATGGTGGCGGTGGACCTCAACGCAGATCTGGCCGAAGGTGAGGTGTTCACGCCCGCCGACCTCGCGTTGGCTTCGTCCGTCACCAGCGTCAGCATCGCCTGTGGGTTCCATGCCGGCAATCGGGCGGTGATGCGGGCCACCGCCCAGGCCTGCGTTGCCCGCGGGGTGATCATCGGCGCCCACGTCTCCTTCCGCGACCGCGACGGCTTCGGGCGCCGGAACCTCGACGTGGAGCCGGACCGGTTGGTACGCGACATCGTCGAACAGTGCGCCGTGCTGGCCGAGGAGGTCGAGTCGGCCCGGGGGACCGTCGCCTACATCAAGCCCCATGGCGCGCTCTACCACCAGATGGGCTTCGATCCGATGGTGGCCGCATCGGTGGTCGAGGCGGTCTCGCACTTCGGCCATCGGCTACTGGTGGCCCAGCCGGGAACAGTGGTGATCGGCTTGGCCCACGATGCCGGACTGCGGACCGTGCCCGAGGGTTTTCCCGACCGCGGGTACGTGCCCGACGGTCGCCTGGCACCCCGCAACCGGCCGGACGCCCTGGTCGATGACCCCGGCGCCACCGCCCGGCGAGCGGTGACCATGGTCGAGCAGGTCGGCATCGAGGCCGTCGACGGATCGTGGAACCCGTTGACCGTGGAGACCTTGTGCATCCACCGGGAGGCCCCAACGCTGCCCCCCGGGCCCAGGCCGTGCGGGCCGCGCTGGAAGCGGCAGGTATCGGAATCCTCGCGTTCACCGGTGGCGATCCGTCGGAATCTCCCCGTTGAGTGCAGGCCCACCGGTCACCGGGTACGGAGACAGCGCCTTCCTGGTCGGCGTGGACGGGGTGGTATCCGCCCGGCGCATCGCCGACGCCATTGACGGTGCCCGGGATGCGGCGGAGGCACCTGTGGGCATCGAGGACATCGTGGCCGGCTTTGCCAGCGTGGTGGTGCACCTCGACCCGACCTCCGCACAGCCCGACCGGTGCGAACGGTGGCTGGCCGACCTGGCCGCCGACACCCTGGCGGCGATCGGCAGAGACACCGGACCGGACCGGGGTGGCCGCACCATCGACCTCCCGGTCACCTTTGACGGTCCCGACCTCGAGGCGGTGGCGGACTCCCTCGAATGCGCTCCCCGTCACGTGGTCGATCTGCTGACCGGTGTGCCGTTGCAGGTGGCGTTCCTCGGATTCGCCCCCGGGTTCCCCTACCTGGTCGGCCTCCCTCCGGAGCTGGCCTCGATCCCCCGGCGGAGGACCCCCCGCACCGCCGTCCCCCTGGGCTCGGTGGCCGTGGCCGGAGGATTCGCCGCCGTGTACCCCCAGTCCACCCCGGGCGGCTGGATGCTGCTCGGCCGCACCGCGGGACCCGGCTGTTCGATCCGGACACACCGCCCTACGCCCACCTCCGGGCCGGGGACACCGTGTGGTTCTCCGACCTCGCCACCGCCCCCGGGCAGAGCAGTGGTCCCACCCCCGCTCCACTGGGGAGGCGCTCCCCACTCAAAGCTCAGTCCCCCCGAACCGTCGGGGTGCTCGCCCCCGGGATGTTCACCACGGTCCAGGACGCCGGTCGCCGCCGGGTGGCGATCCTCGGCGTCCCCCGGGCCGGGCCGTGCGATCCGGACGCCATGCACCTGGCCAATCGACTGGTCGGGAATCCCGACGACGCAGGAGCCATCGAATGCACTGCGGTCGGACCCACCCTCCGCTTCACCGTCCACGGGCATCTGGCCGTGGTCGGCCCGGCCGCCGGGACCGTCGACCTCCACGTCGACGGCCACCCGATCGGCACCGAGGTCGTGGTGCCGATCGCCCCCGGTCAGGTGGTGTCCATCGGCCACGTGCACTCGGGCCTGCGGGCCTACCTGGGCATCTCGGGCGGCATCGAGACCCCACTGGTCGTCGGGTCCCGATCGTCGGATCAGTTGTGCGGACTCGGCCCGGGCCCACTGATCGTCGGCGACCAACTCACCCTGGGAGTGGCCAACCCGCCCCGCGGCCTGCTGACCCCCTCCGCCGAACCTCCCGGTGCCGGTCACCCGGTGACCCTTCGGGTCATCGCCGGGCCACACCCCTTTCCCCCGGCCGCCCTGGGGAACCTGGTCGGCGGGGGCTGGCAGGTCGGTGCCGCGTCGAATCGGATCGGCATCCGCCTGACGGCCGACGGCCGTCGACTCGGATCCGGTACCGTCGACCTGCCCTCCACCGGAATGGTCACCGGAGGTCCCTCCCGACGGGAACTCGATCGTCCTCATGCCCGACCACGCCACCGTCGGCGGCTATCCGATCATCGCCTGCGTGATCACCGCCGACCTGCATGTCCTCGGCCAGCTCCAACCTGGGGACACCGTGAGATTCTCCGTGATCGAACGGGCCGACGCCCTCCACCACCTCCGGCACCGCCAGCAGGCATTGGCCCAACGGATTACCGGATGGTTCCCCACCCGGGCAGGCACCTGAGGCACCGGGGGCGTCAAACCATCCTGATCATGGCCACCCGGGGGCTGCGGTCGAGACCTCTGACCCGTTCCCCGGCCCGGCACCCGGTCGTGCCCGTGCCGGGGGCCGGTCCGGCCCGAGGCATGGCACGATAGAGGTTCAAGCAACAAGGAGGCCGCGGAACGCATCCTCCGGACGAGAGGAGTGGTCTGTGGGCGAACAACCCCAACCCGGGGACGATGAGTACACCGGCTCACTGAGCGACAGCGACGGACTGGTCCTGCCGCGCGACGAAGACCGAATGCGCTTCCTGCCTGGGACCGAGGCCCTGACGTTTCCGGTCACCGCTCCTACCGACGTCACTCCTCTCGAGGAGGACGAGCCCGAGGGCACCATCCCCCCGAGTCCGCTGTGGTCCATGAAGGAGCGGCGCCACGAGCAACTCTTCCATCTCTTCGGGCACCCCGACCGCATCCGGGCCTGCATCGGCGAGGGCGACGCTGCCGTCTACGTCA
>JADGOF010000388.1 GCA_017883105.1 Acidimicrobiales bacterium | reverse complement strand
CTCTCGCTCAACGTCGGTGTCGAGGTCCGCAATCGCACCAACGACACGTCCCGGTTTGCCCGGGTGAAGGTTCCACCCAACGTCGACCGTCTGCTCCCGCTTCCAGGTGGGGACCGGTTCATCCCCCTCGAGCAGATTCTGATCGCATTCATCCACGAGCTGTTCCCTGGTATGGACGTGGGGACCCCGTGTGTCTTCCGGGTGACCCGGGACGCCGACCTGGCACTCGACGACGATGCGGCCGACGATCTCTTGTTGGCCCTCCAGGAAGAGCTGCGCCGGCGCCGCTTTCTGCCCGTGGTCCGTCTGGAGATCGACTCGCGGACCTCGGAGGGCCCCGTCGAGCGCCTGACCGAGGAGTTGGGTCTGGGCCCTGACGACGTCTATCGGTTTGCCGGTCCGCTGGGGCTCGACTGCCTGTGGGCCCTCCACGCTCTCGACCGCCCCGAACTCCACGACGATCCCTGGACGCCGCTGGTGCCCGCGGCACTGACCACAGTCGAGCGTGAGGAGGACGCCAGCATCTTTTCGGTGCTGGATCGCCAGGATGTCCTGGTCCACCATCCCTACGACTCGTTTTCGGCTTCGGTGGAGGAGTTGATGAACGAGGCGGCGGACGACCCGCATGTCCTGGCCATCAAGCAGTGCCTCTACCGGACGTCAGGGGACAGCCCGATCGTGGCGGCGCTGGTTCGGGCCGCTGAACACGGGAAGCAGGTGGCCGTGCTCATCGAGGTCACCGCCCGCTTCGACGAGGAGGCCAACATCGGTTGGGCCCGGGCGCTGGAAGAAGCCGGCGCCCACGTCATCTACGGGCTGATGGGTCTGAAGACCCACGCGAAGACCGCACTGGTGGTGCGCCAAGAGGGTGATGCGGTCCGCCTCTACTGCCACGTCGGCACGGGCAACTACAACCCGAAGACGGCCCGGATGTACGAGGATCTCGGGGTCCTGTCCTCCCGGCCGGCGCTCGGAGCGGACGTGACGCGGTTCTTCAACTACATCACCGGATTCAGTCAGCCTCCCCACTATCAGGAGCTGGTCACCTCACCGGGAGGCATCCGCGACCGGGTGGTCGAATGCATCGACGAGGAAGCTAAGGCCGGCCCCGACGGCCGCATCGTGATCAAAGTCAACGGGCTCGACGACGTTGCCGTCATCGATGCCCTGTACCGGGCCTCCCAGGCGGGGGTGCCGATCGATCTGATCATCCGAGGGATCTGCTGTCTCCGGCCCGGCGTCCCCGGTCTGTCGGAGACTGTCAAGGTGCGCTCGATCGTCGGTCGGTTCCTCGAACACTCGCGGATCCTCCGGTTCGGGGGCGAGGGGAACCGTCCTGCGACGTACTACATCGGGTCGGCAGACCTCCGACGGCGTAACCTCGATCGAAGGGTCGAAGCGATGGTTGTGGTGGCCGATCCGGATGCGGTCATCCAGCTCGAAGAGATTCTCGAGCTCAATCTCGCCGACGATGTGCAGTCGTGGTCGCTCGATGCCGAGGGGGGATGGCACCGCATCCCGACGGTCACCGGCGTGGCCACCCAGGACGCGTTGCAGGTGGCGGCCCTGAAGCGCGGGGCGCTTCACGACGATCTCCGCGGTCCTCTCGCTGCCCCATAGCCGGCACCCCGGGTCTGAGCCGGACAGGCGATGCCCGACGTTGGGACGCTCGGTTGCGGGCATCCGGGTCGGCGCCGACCCGTAGGCTCGTGGATGTGGATGGAGACGGCCCCACCAGCTCGAGGGCGGATCAGGGCATCGGAGGGAGCCTGCTACCCGAGTCCCGGCGGCGTGCTCGGCGATTGGCCTGGCTGTACACGGGCGCCGCTGTGGCCCTCCTGCCGTGGATCGCCTACCTGGCCATCACGCTTCCCAGGCGGGATCTCGACCGTCACTACCGGGCTGCGTGGGTCGGCTTCGACTGTTTTCTGGTGTTCGCCATTGTCAGGACGGCCTACATGGCCTTCCGGGTCGATCCACGGATCCAGTTCCCCGCCACGGCCACCGCCACCCTGCTCTTCGTCGATGCCTGGTTCGACATCACCACCGCAGGAAGCCGGGCCCACACCTTGGAGGCCATCATCCTCGCCGCCATCTTCGAGATACCGGCCGCGCTGTTCTCGATCCACCTGGCCCATGACGTCGGTCGCCGGGTCATCGAGATGGCCCGGATCAACGGTCCGCTACCAGACGACCCGGGTCCGGGCCCTTGACCTTAACGCCGCGTGTCCACCGCCAAGGCGGAGGACACGGGAACCCCCTGTGTTCCTGTCTCAGCCTACGGCGGCGCTGATGCGGCCCATCACCTCGTCGGTGAGCTTGGCCATGACGTCCAGGGCGGCCAGATTCTCGTGCACCTGCTCCACCCGGCTCGCTCCCGTGATCACCGTTGACACGTGCGGGTTCTTCGCGCACCACGCAATGGCCAGCTGGGCGAGGGAACACCCGAGCTCCTCGGCGATCGATTGGAGTGAGCGCACCTTCTCGTTCCGCTCCGGATCGGTGAGGATGTTGCGCAGCCACTCGTAGCCGGGGAGGGTGGCTCGTGAACCCTCGGGAACCCCATCGAGGTACTTGCCGGTCAAGAGACCGGAACTCAGCGGGCTCCACGTGGTCAGCCCCAATCCGATGCCGTCGTAGAGAGGTGCGTACTCCTGCTCCACCCGGTCGCGCCAAAGCAGATTGTACTGGGGTTGCTCGACGACCGGCTTGTGCAGGTGGTGGCGATCGGCGATGTCCCAGGCTTCGCGCAACGCCTCCGCCGACCATTCGGACGTCCCCCAGTAGAGGGCCTTGCCCGACGAGATGATGTCCGACATGGCCCACACCGTCTCTTCGATGGGAGTCTCGGGGTCCGGCCGGTGGCAGTAGACCAGGTCGACGAAGTCGAGGCCGAACCGCTCCAGCGAGCCGTCCATGGCCTGGAGGAGGTACTTGCGATTGAGGGTGTTTCGCATGTTGACGTCCTGGTGGATGCCCCAAAAGAGCTTGGTCGACAGCACGTAGCTGTGACGCGGCCAGCCCATTGAGGCAATGGCCTCGCCCATGATCCGCTCGGATTCGCCGGCGGAGTACGCCTCGGCGTTGTCGAAGAAGTTCACCCCGGCGTCGTAGGCCGCACCCAGGCATTCCTCGGCCAGACT
>JADGOF010000038.1 GCA_017883105.1 Acidimicrobiales bacterium | reverse complement strand
GCATTCGAGGAATGCGCTGTTGTCCACAATCCTCTGAGATCGTTCCAGAGGGTCGCAATGCATCTTCGAGGACGAAAATGACCCTCCCAACGAGACAGTCCGCCAGGGTTGGTGAGCTACTTCAGCAGCCTCCTAGGACGGGGACTCGAGCGACAGGCGGACCGGTGTCCGGGCGCGGCCGGCACACCGGTCAGTCAGCTGCCGAAGACGCCTCGCCGACCAGTTCTTCGCTGATCGACCACAGAAGGACGGCTGCTGCCTCATCCCGTGCCGGGGGAGAAGGTTGCTTCGGCCGGCACTTGACGAAGTACTGGCCGGTGACCCCGGCGACCTCGGGCGAGGAGGCCAGATAGACCGAGGTGCGGGCACCCTGGGCCGGAGTGAGCACGAACGGCTTGATCAACTTGATCCCGAATGCCATGACCCCCTTGGTGTCCCCGTCCCTGGCGAACCCGGTGGCCACCATGCCCGGGTGGAGCGAGTTGGCGGTGACCCCGCGGTCGGAAAGCCGCCGGGCCAGCTCGGTGGTGAACAGGATGTTGGCGAGCTTGGAGCGGCCGTAGGCCTGCATGCTCCGGTAGTTGTCACGGGACTGGAGATCGTCGAAGTCGAGCCCGCGGCGGGCGCCCTGGTGGGCCGTGGAGGACACGTTCACCGCCCGGGCCGGGGCGGACGCGATCAATCGTTTGGTCAGCAGCTGGGTCAGGAGGAACGGACCCAGGTGGTTGATGCCGAACGTGGCCTCGAAGCCATCCTTGGTCTCCGTCCGTTCGGTAAGCACCAGGCCGGCATTGTTGATGAGCACGTCGATCGTCTCGAACCGCTGCAGGATCTCCGCGGCCCCGCTGCGCACCGACGCCAGGTCAGCCAAGTCGAACACCACCAGGTCGACCCGGTCGGAGCCACTGGCACGGCGGATGTCGGCGAGGGCCGCGAGACCACGCGGCTCGCTCCTAGCCGTGATGACCGCATGGGCCCCGGCCGCGGCCAACGCGGTTGCCGTCGCCTTGCCCACCCCCGAGTTGCCGCCGGTGATGACCACGGTCTTCCCGTCCATCGGGGCGACCCCGTTCGACGCTGGTCGGCTCATGGTGACACCCTACCGGGAGCGCTCCTGCGAAGTTCCGGCCTCGTGGCGGAATCCCCTGGTTGACAGCTATTATTCGGGTTACCTAATATTTTTACTCATAGTGACCTTACTTACGGCACCAGAGACCGCTGAATCCAGTTGAGCAGCGGTCCGACGACGCAGGACGGGATACCCACCAATGAAGGCTCGCAGGGGAATGTGGCAACCCGGGCTCACCGTCCCGGCCGTCCTGGTGGCCGTGGCCCTGTTCGGTGCGGCATGCGGCTCCCCGTCCTCATCGGGTGGCGGACAGACCACCATCACTCTCTACAACGGCCAACACGAACAGACCACCAACGCCCTCGTCGCGGCATTCGAGAAGAAGACCGGCATCCAGGTGAAGGTCCGCAACGACGACGAGTCGGTGTTGGTCAATCAGATCATCACGGAGGGATCGGCGTCCCCGGCCGACGTCGTCTATGCCGAGAACTCCCCCGCCCTCGAGCTGCTGCAGGAGAAGAGCCTCCTGGTCCCGGTGGATGCGGCCACTCTGGCTGCCGTACCCTCCAAGTACAGCTCTCCCAAGGGCGAGTGGGTCGGTGTCTCGGTTCGGTCCAGCGCGATGGTCTACAACACCGATCAGCTCACCCCGGCCCAGCTCCCGAAGTCGGTGATGGGCCTCGCCGATCCGAAGTGGAAGGGCAAGCTGGGACTGGCGGGCGGTGAGACGGACTTCCTCCCCATCGTCATCTCCATCGAACGGACCTACGGGAAGGCGGCCGCCGCCAAGTGGTTGACCGCCATCAAGTCCAACGCCGAGGGCAATCTCTATCCCGACAACGAGAGGCTGACCAGTGATGTCAACCAGGGACGGGTGGCCATCGGGATCATCAACAGCTACTACTGGTACCGCCAGCGGGCCGAGGTGGGGACGGCGTCCATGCACTCCGCCGTGGCCACCTTCGCCCCCCGGGATGCCGGTTACCTGCTCAACGTCTCCGGCGCGGGCGTGTTGGCATCGAGCAGCGAGAAGACCGCCAGTCAAAAGTTCCTGGCCTTTCTGGTCAGCGCCCAGGGTCAGGAGATCATCGCTAAGAGCCAGAGCTACGAGTACCCGATCGGCTCGGGCGTCACCACCGCGCAGCCACTGCCGCCGTTCGATGCGCTACAACCGGCCCCGTTGACCGTCGCCGAGCTGGGTGACGGCTCGTCGGCGACGACCTTGCTCCAACAAGCGCAGTTGGCGTAGTGGTCGCCTGCACACCATGCGACCGACCTGGGGTGCAGCCGACCCGACCATGGGCACGGTGACTCGGACGTGGTGAGACCGTCATGAGCCTGGCGGCGACCACCGAGGCCGACCTTCTCGGGCCTATCGACGTCGCCGCGCCGCCACGGACGCGTCGGCCGCTCGTCCTGTGGTTGCTCGCCATCCTGGTGGCTGCACTGCTCGCCCTCCCTTTGGTCTACGTGGTCGTCCAGGCCGCGCAGACCGGCTGGTCGGAGATCGTACAGCTGGTGTTCCGGCGCTTCACGCTCACGCTGCTGTGGAACACCATCCGCCTGTCGGCTGTGGTGACTGCGGCGTGCGCAGTGATCGGCACCGCCGCCGCGTGGCTGGTGGAGCAGACCGACCTCCCCGGCCGGCGGTTCTGGGCGGTGGCGGTGGTCCTCCCCGTGGCCATCCCCGACTTCGTCATCGGCTTCGGCTGGGTATCGGTGGTCCCCGCGGTGCACGGCTTCTTCGGCGCCGTGTTGGTCATGACCCTCGCCCTCTATCCCCTGATCTACCTTCCGGTGGCCGCGTCGTTTCGGGGCTCCGACCCCGGACAGGAGGAGGTGGCCCGATCGCTCGGACTCTCCCGCCTCGAGACCTTCCGACGGGTCACACTCGCCCAGGCCCGCCCGGCACTGCTCGGTGGATGCGTCCTGGTGTCGCTCGCCCTGTTGGCCGAGTACGGGGCGTTCGAGATCCTCCGTTACCAGACGCTCACCACCGAGATCTTCTTCGAATCACAGCGCAGCTACAACATCCCGGTGGCCTCGTCGCTCTCCCTCATCCTGGTGGTGGTCAGCTTCGCGGTGCTCGGCGGAGAGGCGCTGGCCCGGGGCAAAGGCCGGGTGACCCGCACCACCCGGGCCATCCGGGCCCGGAACGTCCACCGGCTGGGACGGGCCACAGCCGCCGCCCTGGCGGGGTTGACCGCCCTGGTCGTCCTGGCCCTCGGGGTCCCGATCGGCGTGATCATCTACTGGCTGGTCCGGGGTGGGAGCACCACACTGCCCGCCTCCACCTCGCTGGTGGGGGCCGCTTTGACCACCGCGGGATACGCCGCGGCGGCAGGGGGCCTGGCCACCCTGCTGGCGCTGCCTGTGGTGCTGCTGACCGTGCGCCATCCTCGCCGATCGACGGCCACACTCGAACGGGGAACCTTCGTCATCCAGGCGGTGCCGGGACTGATCATCGCCCTGGCCCTCGTCTTCTTCTCCATCCGGGCCGTCCAGCCGCTGTATCTGAGCCCGCCGTTGCTGATCGTCGGATACAGCATCATGTTCTTCCCGTTGGCCCTGGTGGCGGTGCGCACGTCGGTGGCCCAGGCGCCGCTGGCGCTCGAGGACGTGGCCAGGTCCCTCGGTCGCCGGCGCGTCGTGGTGTGGTGGCGGATCGTGCTTCCCCTGGTCGGCCCGGGCCTGGCCGCGGCGTTCTGCCTGGTCTTCTTGTCCACGGTGACCGAGCTCACCCTCACGCTGGTGATGGTGCCGACCGGGGTCCAGACCCTGGCCACTCAGTTCTGGGCCTACACCAGCGGTCTCTCCTATGCGGCCGCCGCCCCCTACGCCGGGATCATGATTGCCATTGCCGTCCTGCCCAGCTATATCCTCGGTCGATGGTTCGACCGGCTGCCCTCTCGCGCTGGTCGTCTCACGTGACCGGGCTGCGCATCACCGACCTGCACAAGGCCTTCGGGAGCCAGGCGGTCCTGACCGGAGTGAGCCTCTCGGTGCCCGAAGGCTCCCTGACGGCCATCCTCGGACCGTCGGGCAGCGGCAAGACCACGCTCCTGCGGGTGGTGGCTGGATTCGAACGGGCCGACCGGGGCACTGTGGAGCTAGGTGGCCGGATCGTCGAGGACGCCGACCACGCCCTGCCCCCCGAACAGCGGGGCATCGGCTACGTACCCCAGGAGGGCTCCCTCTTTCCCCATCTCACCGTGGCCGCCAACGTCTCCTTCGGCGTGCAGCGGGCGAAGCGCAAGAAGCTCGGATCCAACGCCGACGAGCTCCTCGAGATGGTAGGGCTGGCCGGACTTGGCGGCCGGTACCCCCACCAGCTCTCCGGTGGCCAGCAACAGCGGGTGGCACTGGCCCGGGCATTGGCCATCCGCCCGGCACTCGTCCTCCTCGACGAGCCGTTCTCCTCGCTGGACGCGGGCCTGCGGTCCAGTGTGCGCTCCGACGTCCAAGGGGTGCTGCGATCAGGCGGGATCACCGCGTTGCTGGTCACCCACGACCAGGACGAGGCGCTGTCGATCGCCGATCAGGTGGCGGTGATCCGCAACGGGATCATCGGCCAGCACGGCGCTCCCCAGGACCTCTACGACCACCCGGTGGATCCGGCCATGGCCCGGTTCCTCGGTGATGCCAATCTGGTCACCGCCACGGTGGACGGCGAGCGGGTGACCACACCCTTCGGGCCATTGGCGCTGCGGATCAACCCGGTGGCCCGATCGTGTTCCGGCCCTGCGGTGGCCCTGGTCCGACCCGAGCAGTTGGTGCTGTCGACCACGTTGAGCGGCAGCGGTCTCCGGGGCGTGGTCGTCCGCACCGAGTTCCACGGTCACGACACGGTGATCACCGTCGATCCCCGATCGACGGTGGACGCTGCGCCCATCACCATCCGGGCCGAAGGTGATCTGGCGGTGCCCGACGGCTGCGAGGTGGAGATCACCGCCGAGGGTTCGGCCCTGGCCTGGCCCGCCCGCGCTGGCTGAACGCCGCCGGGTGCTGCCAGACCGGTCGGATGATCCAGCCTCAGCCCACCCGGCGCAACGAGTTGTGGTCGGTGTGCGGGAGCAGCTGGTCGAGCTCCTTCATCCGCAGCATGGTGGTCTCGTCATAGGACCAGGTGTCGGCTCCGGTGACGATGGTCACCTCGTAGCTGAGGGTCGTGGCGTTCTGGGCGAGGTACCGGCCCTCACCGATGGCGTACTGCTCCCCACCGAGCGCCGCCTTGAGGGTGAACTTCGTGGCATCGCCAGTGGCGGTGCCACCGGCGAGGACGGTGATCCCACGGGGTACGACGAAGCCCCGCATGACCTCACCGGTGGCCGCGTCCCAGAGCCAGTAGCCGACCTCGGTGTGGAAGGGGTTCTCCTCGTCGCCGCGCCACATGGCGCTTTTGTAGTCGAGGCCGTAGAGGTGCTGTGCTCCGTTGTCGACCGGTCCGAAGGGCTTCAACGTCGCCTTCTCCCGGTACGGAGTACCCAACACCTTGTTCTGGGAGTGCGAGAAGGCGGTGTCCAGTCCGCCTTCCCCTTCCCACTCACCGGCCAGTGCCCCGAGGGGACCCCATGCATCTGTCATGTGAGCTTCCACCTTCCACAGTCGTCTGTCGGCGAGCATAGGCGGGCCACGCACGGAGGGGCGCTACACGTCGAGGACAGCCACCGAGGCCAGAGTCACCAGCCGGTCGTCTCTCGCCACGTCGTGGACCGCCACCCGGACCACCGTGCGGCCACCTTGTGTCCCCACCACCCGGCACCGGGCCTCGACCGGTCCCGCCTTCACCGGGCGAAGGTAGTGGAGCACCATGTCCCCGGCCGCCACCGGGCCTTCGGACGACGGTGCCACCGCACGGCAGGCGGCGACATCGGCGAGCATGGCCGCCGCACCCCCATGGAGGATCCCCCACGGATTGCGAAGATGGTCGGCGAGCTCGAGTCGGGTCACCGGTCCGGTTCCGGGCTCGATGCAGAAGAACTCCTCGGGACGCTGCACTGCCGGCGGCAAGGGAGGCATGGGGATCACCACCGGCCGCTCGAATTCGAGAGCCATGTCGCCCGGTGCCTGTACCGCACACGTCACGGTGGCGACGGCCACTGGTCGGTCACCATTCCCTTCGTCGACCACCTGGACCCCGGACACCACCGACTTCCGACCGCGGCGCAACACCTGACCGTGCAGACGGAGCGGTCCCCGGTGGTCCAGCCGGGAGATGGTGGCCATCATGGAGGTGGTCACGATCCATTCGGGCTGCACCGAGAGGCCGCTCAGGAAGCCACCGAGTGAGTCGACGGTACTGAGCAGTCCGCCGGTGCGCAGACCACCGCCGGCTCCCCGCTGGTGATCGTCCACCGGGGCTCGACCGCCAAACGCCGACGGTTGGTCGGAGCCCGGTGGTGGCGGGATCTCCCACCGTTCGAGACGGAAGTACTCGCTGACCAGTCGACCACTCTCGATCGGTGCGCGTTCGGTTGGTCCGCTCATGACGACTCCGCCACCGGGTTGGCGCCCGGGGACGCGGTCGCGACGTTGATCACCGTGGTCAGTCGCTCGTCGGCTCCCTGGTCGAACAACTCGATAACCGCACTGCCCCGCGACCCGTCGGAGCCGTCGTCGAGCACCCGGGCCCGGCTCACCATGGGACCGACCCGGCCCAGGGCCAGATAAGCCACCTGGAGGTCGGTGACCAGCGCCGGCTGCCCACCCGGGCCCTGCGCGGCACCCAGCGCCTCGGACCCAGCGACATCCCCGAGGAGGGCGATCACCCCGCCCTGGACGGCGCCGAACGAGTTGACCAGGTACTCCCCCACCGGCATCGACACCCGGCCCCCGGCGGCATCGACCACGGAGAGGGCCAGTGCGTCGAGCACCGAGACCTCGAGGCCGTCCCCGTCGAAGGCCCATCGCACCGGAAGGTCCGAGGCCGCCTGCATCGGGGCCCCGGCGTTCCTGCTGGGGAGAATGGCAAAGGTCATAGTGGCCCATGCCACCGGAACCGGACCGCCGATTCCTCCGTCGACGCCCACGTCCGAACCGTCGTCGGCGACGTTGACCACCAGGGCCTCGATGACCAATGTGGTGCGCCCTTTGCGCACCACCGTTCCCCGTGCTTCGACCCACGGCCCGGTGGCCGGTCGCACCAGTTGCAGGGACAGGTCGGCGGTGGCCATCCAGTCGGGACGGAGGGCCCGCGCGGCCACCGCGCCACCCACGATGTCGACCAGCGTGGCCAGAACGCCGGCCCGCACGCCACCGTCAGCTGCCGTGATGTGGGAGGTCACCCGGATGCGGACGTTCGCAGTGGTCTCAGAGGTGATCTCTGCCTCCATGCCCAGATCGCCCAGGATGTGGTGGGGCGGTGGGTAGCTGTGCAGGTCCACTCATTGTTCCTGTTCGGTGGGGCGGATGAGGATCTCGTTGACGGCGACGTGGCGGGGACGGGTGACCGTGAACACGATCGACTCGGCGATGTCCTCCGCCTGGAGCATCTCCATCTTCCCGAACCGTGCCCGCATGCCCTCGATGACTTCCGGCCGATTGTGGGTGGCCAGCTCGGTCATCACCGCCCCGGGTTCGACGATGGACACTCGGACGTGGCGCTTGGTGACCTCCTGGCGGAGGGATTCGGAGAACGCCACCACCCCGAACTTGGTGGCGTTGTACACGCCGCTGCCCTGCCGGGCCACCCGGCCGGCAACTGAGCTCATGTTCACCACGTCGGCTACCTGGCGAGGGTCGTCCTCGGCCGCCCGGAGGAGATGGGGGAGGGCGGCATGGGTGCAGTAGAGCAGTCCGAGCACGTTGAGCTGGACCATACGCTGCCACTCCTCGATGGGGGCATCGACGATCGAACCGAGCAGCATCACTCCGGCGTTGTTGACCAACGTGTCCAGTCGGCCGAGCTCGGCGATGGTGCGATCCACCATGGCCCGCGCCTGCTCCTCGTCGGTCACGTCGGTTTCGAGGACCAGGACCTTCGACCCGCCACCGATCCGCTCGGCCAGGGCCTCCAGGCGATCCCGTCGCCGGGCGGCGATGGCCACGCTGGCCCCTTCGGCGGCCAGGGCCAGGGCGGTGGCTTCGCCGATACCACTGGATGCTCCGGTGACCAAGGCCACCGTTCCTTCAAGTCGACGCGACATGACTTCCTTCCGACCGGGATGGGGGTGGCGGTCAGCCGGCCTTTTCGGGCTGGAATCGACTGGTGAACGAGATGAGCTCTCCGGTGGTGAACTTGCGACGCTCTTCGAAGATGCGCTGGTAGCCGGTGTGCTTGATCTTCCACTCACCGTTCACCAGCACGTAGGTGTCGTCGTAGAGGGCGGTGCCTTGGATCACCAGGTCGTAGGCAGGGATGAGGACCTTGTCCTCGAGGTACCAGGTGCCGGTGGCCGTGCCGTCGCCGTGGATCTCGATCTCCGGGTGGTGCCCATTGTGAAGATGGACGATGGCCGGATCGCCGAGCGAGGTGGTGAGGAACTCGACGATGGCCTCCCGCCCGTGCTGGCGGTGGACTCCCCCTTCGTAGGCGGTGGTCCCGTCCTCCACGAACAACTCACCCAGCTCGGCGAAGTGCTTGGTGTCCAACAGTCTGAAGTACGCGTACTTCAGGCGCCGGATTGCTTCGGTTGCCTCATCGGCCATGGTCCACCTCGTCGATCCATTTCGATTGCCCCGAAGTGTACCGAGGTGGGTCGGAAGCGGATCTGGTCGATGGCAGCGGCCATTCGCCGTGGGGCATCCCCGCACCCGGAAGGCGGCCGAGTGGTGGTCCAGGGCGATCGAGGCATCGTGCCCCGGGTCCCGAGCAGTGTCTGTGGGCCGGCGCTACGCCGCCTTCTGTCGCTGCGAGGAACGCCGGCGACCGGAGGAGCTACCCCGGCGTCCTCGCTGCCGCACTGACGTGTCGTACGGCCTTTGGGTGGACGCGGGACTCTCGTGCAGTGCGCACCACTCCGTGCTGTTGTAGCGGGAGAGACGAACGTTGCACTCCGGCTCGACGCAGACCCGACCAGTGCCGAACACCTCGGGAGCATGGCTGCCGGAGAGCCCTTCAGCCAAGAACGAACCGTCTTCAACCGCCCGACGTTCCACCATGATGTGCCATCCCCTCTCGTGACCTGCGTGATCGTTGTCAGAGAGTTCTTCGGCACAGACGAAGAAAACCTGTAACTACGCCGATGACCAGGCGTCACCAGGCATGATGTCCGACCGGCCTCCATGACCAACGGTGCTGACCCGGTCGCCTGGTCCGGGCCTTCGGACGACAATCGGCCTGAAAGCCCCGGCGACCCCACCGGCCATCGAACCTCCTGGTCAGAAGCGGGCATTGCTAACGTCTCGGCTATGTCAATTGTCGAGGTGACCGAGCGGATCGATGCATCGCCGGAGCGGATCTGGGAAGTCATCGGGAATCCGGTGGCCATGAGCGATCTGACTGCAGAGTGCACTGCCATGACATGGGTCGGCGAAGCGGACGGGCCGGCCCTGGGCGCCCGTTTTCGGGGCAAGAACCGGTCCGGATGGCGCCGATGGACGACTTCCTGCACCATCGTTCGCTTCCAGCCCGACTCGGAGATCGCCTGGGACGTCGCATTCGGACCGCTGCCGGTGGCCACCTGGGGCTACCGGATCGAGGAGGACGGGGAGGGAGGGGCGACGGTCAGCGAGCGATTCGAGGATCGGCGGGGATCAGCCCTCCGGGCCGTCGGTCCGCTGGTCCGCGGCACCCGCGATCCCGATGGTCACAACCGGGCCAACATGACCACGACCCTGGCTCGCATCAAAGTACGAGCCGAGGGCTGACCGGTTCCTCCACCGGGTGCACCTCGAGGCGGTGACGGCCTGACTTCGGCCCACGGGGACACCCCTTGGTGGATGCGAGCGGTGTTCTACCAGATCTACCCCCGGTCGTTCGCCGACAGCGACGGCGACGGGGTCGGTGATCTGGCCGGCATCCGCCCGCATCTGGCCGATCTCGCCTGGCTCGGCGTCGACGCCTTGTGGATCTCCCCCTTCTACCGTTCGCCGATGGTCGACTTCGGTTACGACGTAAGCGACTACTGCGACGTCGATCCCCTGTTCGGGACGCTCGACGACTTCGATGCGCTGATCGCCGAGGCCCACCACCACGGGCTCAAGGTGATCATCGACTGGGTGCCCAACCACACCTCCGACCGACATCCCTGGTTCACCGACGCCATCTCGGCCCGGTCCAGCGGGCATCGGAACTGGTATGTGTGGCGGGACCCGCACCCCGACGGTTCGCCGCCTAACAACTGGGTGGCATCCTTTGACCTGTCCGCCCCCGCCTGGACGAAGGATGCGGCCTCGGGCCAGTGGTATCTCCACCTCTTCGAGTCGGCCCAGCCCGATCTCAACTGGGACGAGCCGGCCGTCGTCGACGCTATGCACCAGGTGCTGCACTTCTGGCTCGACCGGGGCGTCGACGGGTTCCGGGCTGATGTCATCCACTGCATCGGCAAGGATCCTGACCTCCCCGATGACCCCGAGCCGGTGGCCGGGATCCCCCACAGCGCACTCAACGACGTGGCCGTCACCCACCAAAGACTGAAGGACATCCGTGCACTCATCGACAGCTATCCCGACGAACGGGTCATCGTAGGAGAGGTCTTCTTGCTCTCGACCTCCGCGGTTGCCACCTACTACGGCGAGGGCGACGAGCTCCACATGGCGTTCAACTTCCCGCCGCTGTTTGCCCCTTGGCACCAACCGCGATGGACCGAGTGCATCGAGCAGACGACCGCCGCCCTCGACCCGAGGGAAGCGTGGCCCACCTGGGTGTTGTCCAATCACGACAACCCGCGCCACCGCACCCGCTACGACGCGGCGGCCGCCGCGCGGGGGGAGGAGCCCGACGTCGCCAGCCGTCGAAGTGAGGCCCGGGCCCGGGCCGCGGCAGTGCTCCTGCTCACGCTTCGGGGCACCCCCTTCCTCTACCAGGGAGAGGAGATGGGCCTCCTCGATGCGGTCATCCCCCCAGACCGGTCGGTCGACCCGGGGGGACGGGACGGATGCCGCGCACCGATCCCCTGGACGGGAGCGAGCGACCACGGTTGGCCGACGCACGGGGACACGCAGCCCTGGTTGCCCTTCCCGCCGGAGTCGGATCACCGCAACTACGCGGATCAACGCACCGATCCGGGCTCGATGCTCCATCTGTACCGGCGGCTGATCAGCCTCCGCCACGGTGCCCCCGCCCTGGCCCTCGGCGACTTCCAACTCCTCGACCTTCCGGCGGGCCTGCTCGGCTTTCGCCGGGCCACAGGCACCGAACGCTGGTACATCGTCGTCAACTTCACCGACGCGGTCATCGAAACCGGGGACGGCATCCGCCTGCCGAGTGGCAGCGAACCGGACTCCGGGCAACCGAAGGGGTCACTTGTCGGGATGCGCGTGGAGGTCAACAGCAATGGAGCGGGAGAGGGTGCACACTTCGACGGTTCGGTGACCGCTGATCAGGCGCTGGTCCTGCGGCCCTGAGGGTCCGTGGTCG
The DNA here is from genome assembly GCA_017883105.1 of Acidimicrobiales bacterium. Lineage (GTDB taxonomy): Bacteria > Actinomycetota > Acidimicrobiia > Acidimicrobiales > RAAP-2 > Bog-756. The sequence goes on along the minus strand of JADGOF010000038.1, from coordinate 300 downwards.
CGCCCGGGCACCTCTGCCCGTCGACGGGCAGAGGTCGGAGATGGCTAGAGCCAGGTCTCCTGCCAGTAGTCGGGAGCCCCGACATCGCCGAGCGACATCGAGTGACCATCTTCGTGGTCGCTCTGCCTGATGCAGCACACCAGCGTTCCCAGCCATGGCCCCCGATCGATGCAGTGGACAGCACCGCATCGTCGCCATTGCGGCTGGGCCGGCAGCGCCAGGTCCTGGAGATCGAAGTCGGCGTCAGACCATGCACTGAACTTCCGTACGTGAAACGGATCAATCGTCACAGTTCTCCTG
>JADGOF010000387.1 GCA_017883105.1 Acidimicrobiales bacterium | reverse complement strand
CCAACAGGTGCGCCGTCGATCAGTTCGAGGAGGTCACCCTTGCGGCCCATGGGACAAGGCTACGGCTGTGTGGACCGAGGTGCTCTGTGGACGATCCTGACCCAGATCGCCGGTAGCGGGCGCAACTTCAGGAGGAGAAACCACTTCTACACGAGGGGAAACGGTACCCTCCCAGTCGTTCGCTCGTGTTCCCATTCGCTATGAGGAAATGGTGACTTGTCCGGCCTGGTCGAGCAGTGCGGCCCGATCAGCGGGGAGGATGTACCCGGCAGCGATGGCCCGATCGAGATCGGAAGCATACGCGGAGAGATACCTGCTCTTTGACCCGTAGAGGGCCACCAAGGCCTGCGAGCTGAACGGCACACTCGAACCGAAGAGGCCGCAGATTGGGCTGCTGTTCGTGGGGGCTGCACCGCTTAGCGTCGAGATCGGTACGTCCACGCTTGGCGTGCGTACGCCGCCCAGCACGTTCCCGTGGGCGTCGAGTTTCAGCTGGACCGGGCGGGTTCTGGTCAGCGAGAACGGCGTCGGCGACGAGGGTGCGCTGTCCTTGCCCACCCAGCGCAGAAACGCGACAGCGGCCGCCTGTGCGACCTCGTGCTGGGGACCGTCGTTGACCGCTGTTGTACAGCCAAGAAGCGAGGCGGCCGGGCCCAGTTCGTAGGCGTCCGCGTGCGATGTGCCGGCCACCTCCCAGGTGCGGACGTGGGCGCTGTCGGGCTGGCGCGCACCCGCATACCGGAGTTGGATGAGGTCGGTCTGCGTTTCAAGCATGAAGACGGGGACCTGGAGGTCGGTTCGGATGCGGACGGGGGCACCACTGATGGCCGACGTGACGTTCTGGTCATCGAGTGGGACCGCACCACCACCACGGCTGTGGATGAAGATGCCCTGGTAGGCGTGGTCGATGGGCTGGATGGCGTCGGCGTAGGTGGTGAGATAGAAGGCCGACTGGGACTCGCCCACGGCGACTACGTGTGTGGGCCGGAGACCTCCCAGGACTGATGGCGACGGGACCCGCAGCGCCCGACCGATCTGGCCGTAGATGTCGAGTGAGTAGCGGTCACCGGGGTGGTGCAGGCCCGCGTACCGGGTCGGCTGAAGGCCCCGCAGCCCTGGGCTCGACTTAGAAGTGCTGTCCCCGAGTAGCGGCGGCCCCCCGTTGACTCCCAACGCCTGTGCGGAGACCCCGACGTAGGCGGCACCAGCGTCCATGAGACCCGGGTTGAGATAGTCCCAGTCCGGCGCGGACTCCCCGGCGGAAACGTTCATCCACTCGACCACGACGTTGCCATCGAACTTCGCCGGGTCGCTCGGGCGACGGACCAGGATGCGCGTCGCATAGGGCGCCGAGGTGGTGACGGCGAACGTCCACTTTCCGTCAGAAGGCGTGGAAGTACCGGTGAACGCGTACGCCGTTCCCGAGGCGAAGTACTCCTGCTCGACATACCCATGCTCAGCCAGGTCGGACGGGTTGGCGGACAGCGGCTCGACGATCTGCCCGCTGGATGGTGGAGAACTAAAGGTTGCGGGAGCCTGCCAGGCACTGAGTTCGCTCGGCGAGTGCCCAGCGGAGGGCGCGTTGGTGGTGCTTGAAGCACCGGTCCCGCACGCAGCCAGAACTCCGGCTGCCACCACGAGGGTGACTCCTCGTCGGCTCATTCTCCACGCGGTGCCGCGATCCATCATCTGTTGCCGTCCTCCCGGGGGGCGCCGACAGCCACCGTGATCTGGCCTGAACCCACTGGCAGGATAGCGGCACGACCGTGCCCAGCTGACTCCAGCAGCAGGGCTTCAAATGATGCGCTCTGCCCTGCCCCCGACCGCCGGGTGGGGGCAGGGCATCGGAGGACGTGTGCTTGCCGACAGCGTATTGCCACCATCCGGCAGTTCGATGGCAGCCCAAAGTCGCTCCCTTGGGAGCCATGGCCATGAGAAGATCCGTCGATGTCAGGTACAGAGGGATCCTCCACGGTGGCTCAGCCGTCCGGTAAGAGAGTCGGGGATCCACGGAGAGTTCTGCGTGCCGCACTAGTCCTCACTGGGGTTGCCGTCTCCATCTTCGTTGTTGGCATTGTCCTCGGTTTCACGATCGTCGGTCGCCATGGTGGAGGTCCGATTCAAGGTTGGGACGACTCTGTTGGACGCTGGTATCTCCATCACCGCGGTTCGCTCGTGGGCATCTCCAAGGTCGTCGCCACGTACCTTGACGCTCTTCCGCTCGGCATCATCTGCGTCGTCTTGACCGCCATCTTGGCCGTGACTCTCCGGTCAAGTCGTGCCCTGATCCCCGTCGTTGCCTACTTCGGAGGCGAGTTTCAGGTATTTGCGATCCGCTCAGGCATCCATCGTCATCGACCACCGACCGCCAACTTTCCCGCTGCCGGAGCCATCAGCGGCGTGCACGAGACCAGCTACTCATTCCCCTCCGGACATTCTGTCGCTGTGACGGCCGTACTCTTTGCGCTATTGGGGTGTGTCGCCCTGACCTATCGAATCTGGTGGCCGTGGCTCATCGCCCTCATCGGTTCGCTATTCGTCATCGACACCCGACTCGTGCTCGGTGTCCATTGGTTCAGCGATGTCACCTTCGGCCTGCTTCTGGGGTGTGCGTGGGGAATAGCCGTGGCGATCGTCGCTCGCCAAGTTGAGTGGGAAGATATTGTGGCAGTGATCCGGTCTGATCAAGAGCGGCCAGTGACCGCGGCATAAGCCCCCTAACAGCCGGCTTGGGGATCGATATCTGGCACGGTGCTGGGGCGCCTGCTTGCTCCAGCAAGCGGTTCAGATCGCTCCATCCGAGCGGTCGGGCCGCAAATTGCGATCGGCGCCCGAGCACGCCAGATCGACGGATCTGGATTATCGCTTCCGATGTCCGAACGTCGGATTCGATGTAGGCGGTGGCCGGCTGATGAGCGCGCCGAGACGTGCCGTTCTGCGCCGCGGCCACGATGGCGACGGTCGTCGTTCTGTCGCGTCGTTCGGTGCTCTCTGCAATGCGCCCGATCGTCGATTACGGGCGGCTTCAACGTGGGCGGGACAGAGAAGCTCAGGCGTCCAGAATTCCCAGATCCGTAGGCCGGCGTGGATGCTCTCATGGTGACGCCATCTCATCTGCGTAGCGGGGCGATCTCCTAGTCCCTACTCTGCGGCTGCCGCCTG
>JADGOF010000037.1 GCA_017883105.1 Acidimicrobiales bacterium | reverse complement strand
ATCGGACTGCTCGCTCCGATCGGAGGCGCGCTGGCCGACCGTCTGGATCGGCGCCGATGGCTCATCGTCACCACGTTGGCCGAGATGTCCTTCGCTGCCGTGCTGGCCGTGCTGGCGGCGACGGGGCACGATCCGCCTGCCGTACTGGTGATCCTTGCCTTTCTGGGTGGGGCCTCCGGGGCCATCGGCTTCCCTGCCTACCAGGCCATGGTCCCCGATCTGGTGCCGACCGAGGACCTCTTGGGGGCGGTCTCGCTTTCATCGGCGCAGTTCAACCTGGGTCGGGTGATCGGGCCCGCCCTGGCCGGACTGGCCCTGGTGACCCACGACTACGGCCTGGTGTTCGGAATCAACGCAGCGTCATTCGGCGCGGTGGTCATCGCCCTGACCATGGTGAAACTGCCCAAGCCTCTGCCGCCCACCGGTGTGGTGCGGTTCGTGGCTCGAATTGTGGCCGGCGCCCGTGCGGCACGAGCAGAGCCCGGTTGCCGAGCTGCCATCGGATTGATCGCCTTTGTGGCCTTGCTGGCCTCGCCCTTCATCGCCCTCGTCCCGGCCATGGCCGGGGAGATCGGCGTCCACGGGATCAGCCTCCCTGTGGCCACTGCCGTGCTGGTCACCGCCCAGGGAGTCGGAGCGGTGGCCGGGGCCCTCATCCTGCCGTCGCTGGCCGAGCGATTTGGCCGGCGGACCATGCTGGAGGGTGCCCTGTTCCTCCTGCCGGTGCTTCTAGTCCTCTATGGGCTGGCTCCGTCTCTGTGGGTGTCCGCAATCGCCTTCCTCGCCGTCGGTGCCGGTTACATCGCCGTCCTGTCGGGGCTCAACACCGTGGTCCAGTTGCGGGCCCCGGCCGAGGTCCGCGGGCGGGTGCTGAGCATCTACATGATGGGTCTGGGCATCGTCTACCCCATTGGCGCCGTGCTGCAAGGTTGGATCGCCGACCACGTCGGGGTCCGAACCGTGACCGTGGTCGGAGCGGTGGTGCTGATGGGCGGCATGGTGGCCATTGCTGCGTTACGACCGGCCATCTTCGCGGCGTTGGGGGGCCCCGTGTCGACCCTCCCCGTGTCCACGATGCTTCCCACCGAGGAGCTCCCCTGAGCATGCGGGCTACCGTCGAGGTGCTGACGGCCGGTGACGCCGAAGCGGCACAGCGTCGGGCAGCCGGATCGTTCAGGGCGTTCGGGTTGCGACCCGGCGACCGAGTGGCCTTCTCCCTCCCGTCATCGGGATCGCTGCTGTGTGCCGTCCTTGGAGCGCTTCGCACCGGTGTGGTGCCGGTGCTGCTGAACGCCACGTTGGTTGCGAGTGAACGGGACGATCTGATCGCCGATGCCGAGCCGCAACTGATCATCGGGGACCCCGAGCACCTGGCCGTGCTGGACACCGGTGCACCGGTCGAATTGGCACCGTATCCATTGGCCCGACCCATGCACTACACGTCGGGAACCACCGGTCGGTCGAAAGGGGTGTGGTCGGGACTTTGGAATGCGGACCTCGCCTCGGCTGCCTTCGCCGACGAGGCGGATCAGTGGTCATTCGGACCCGAGGATGTCCATCTTGTCTGCTCTCCCATGTACCACTCGGTGTCCATCCGCTTTGCCGGTGGGACACTGCTTCGGGGAGGGACGTGCGTCATCCTCAGCCGGTTCGACGCCAGGGTGGCCCGGGAGGTGCTGAGGGGCGACCACGGTCCGGCGCCGACCACCACCTTCATGGCCCCCTCGGCGTTGCAGCGATTGCTGGAGGTGATGGGGGAAGGGCCGGATCGGTTCGACTCGCTGCGCCTGCTGGTCCACGCCGGCTCACCCTGCCCTCCCGCCCTCAAGCGGGCGGCGCTGCGGCGGGTGAGGGCTGATGTGCTGTGGGAGTTCTACGGCTCCACCGAGGGCCAGTTCACCGTGTGCTCGCCCGCGGAGTGGGAGGCCCGGCCGGGCACGGTGGGTCGGGCCCGACACGGGCGCACGATCTCGGTGAACGGGGACGGGACGATCTGGTGCCGCCCGCCGGACTTCGCTCGGTTCAGCTACTGGCGGGACGAAGCGAAGACCGCCTCCGCCTGGCGGGGCGGCGCCTTCACCGTGGGTGACCTGGGCCGGCTCGACGCCGACGGCCACCTCTTCATCGACGGCCGCCGTGACGACCTGATCATCTCGGGCGGTGTCAACGTGTACCCGGCCGAGGTGGAGGCCGTGCTGAGCGAGATGGACTGCATCGGCGAGGTGGCGGTGTTCTCCGTCCCCGACGACCGGTGGGGCCAGCGGGTGTGCGCCGCCCTGGTCGCCGGCGAGGGCCGGGGAATCGCTGATGAAGACGGTGCCGCGCCGTTGATCGAAGCCGCCAGGGCGCATGCCGCGGCCCGGCTGGCTGGCTACAAGCGGCCCAAGCAGTACGTGGTGATGGAGGCCCTGCCCTGCACGGCTACCGGAAAGGTGCAGCGCGCCCTCATCCCCGGATTGGTCGATCTCGGATGAGCCACGGCGAGACGCGGTGCCGGCGATTTGCCGGCCGCCGGGGTGGGGGATACTGAGACCATGAGTCCTGCCGATTCCGGTCCTCCCATCGCCACCATCAACCCCGCCACCGGGGAGCTGCTCCAGTCCTTCGAGCCCTACGACTCCGTCGCTGTCGAGTCCCGCTTGGCCGTCGCCGCCGCGACCGCACCGGACTGGGCCCGGTCCACCTTCACCGAGCGTGGGCGCCTGCTGGTCACCGTGGCCGAACTGCTCGAAGGGGAGCTTCCCGACATCGCCCACGTGGTCACCACGGAGATGGGGAAGCCGTTCGCCCAGGCCAAGGGTGAGGTGGCCAAGTGCGCCAGCAGCTTCCGGTGGTTCGCCGACCACGCGGAGGGCATGCTCACCGACCAGGAGGTGCCCGTCGATGCATCCCTCGGCCTGGTCACCTACCAGCCCCTGGGGACCATTCTGGCCATCATGCCGTGGAACTTCCCCCTCTGGCAGGTGGCCAGGTTCATCGCCCCTGCCGTCATGGTGGGCAACGTGGGACTGCTGAAGCACGCCCCGAGCGTTCCCCGCACCGCCTTACTGCTGGAGGACCTGTTCCGCCGGGCGGGGGCCCCCGCAGGCGTGTTGCAGACCCTGCTCATCGGGACCGACCAGGTAGCAGCGGTCATTGCTGACCCCCGGGTGGCCGCGGTGACCCTCACCGGCAGTGTGGGTGCCGGGCGGGCCGTGGCTGCCCAGGCCGGTGCAGCAGGGAAGAAGGTGGTGCTCGAACTGGGGGGCAGCGATCCCTTCATCGTGCTGCCCTCGGCCGATCTCGAGCGGGCGGTGTCGGTGGGCGTGCAGGCCCGGGTGCAGAACGCGGGCCAGTCTTGCATCGCGGCCAAGCGCTTCATCGTCCATCAGGACGTGGCCGAGGCCTTCACCCAGGGGTTCGTGGCCGGCATGGACGCCCTGACCGTGGGCGACCCGTTCGACCCGGCCACCGAGGTGGGTCCGTTGGTCACGGCCGCCGGCCGCGACACCATCGCCACCCAGGTAGAGGACGCCCGCAGCAAGGGGGCGACCATCCTGTGCGGAGGCGAGGTCGTGATCGGCCCCGGTGGACCCGATCATCCTGGCTTCTTCTATCGGCCCACGGTGATCACCGGCATCACCGGAGGGATGCGGGTGGCCACCGAAGAGGTCTTCGGACCCGTTGCGCTGCTCTACACCGTCGCCGATGCCGACGAGGCCCTGGCTCTGGCCAACGGCACGGAGTTCGGGCTGGGGTCCAGCGTCTGGACCAACGAACCCGATGAGCAGCAGCGCTTCGTCAACGAGCTGCAGGCCGGCCAGGTGTTCGTCAACGGGATGGTGGTCTCCATGCCCGAGCTGCCCTTCGGGGGGATCAAGAGCTCGGGTATCGGCCGCGAGCTTTCGGCCCAGGGCCTCCACGAGTTCTGCAACGTGAAGTCGGTGTGGATCGCCTGATGGCGAAGGTCCGCACCTACCTCGACCATGCGGCCTCCTCGCCGCTTCGGCCGGAGGCTCTCGAGGCCATGCTGGAATACCTGGCCGGCCATGTCGGCAACCCGTCGGGTGCCCACACCGAGGCACGACTGTCCCGGATCGCCCTGGACGACGCACGGGACCGGCTGGCCGAGTTGCTGGGGGTGGCACCGGGTGAGGTGGTCCTGACCTCCGGGGGCACCGAGGCCGACGACCTGGCCGTCCACGGCGCCTGGGACGCCCTGGCCTCTTCGTCCGCCCCGCCCCGGGCACTGGTGTGCACGGCCATGGAGCACCACGCTGTGCTTAGGGCGTGCCGGGCTCTTGCACGGCGCACCGGCGCCGAGCTCCGTGAGGTGCGGCCCGGCAAGGACGGCCTGGTTGACCTCGATGCGCTGGCCGAGGCGTGCACCGCCGAGGTCGGCCTGGTCTCCGTCATGGCCGTCAACAACGAGATAGGGACCGTCCAGCCGCTCGACGCCGTGGCCGCGACGGTGCGAGACCGGTCGCCCGACGCGGTACTGCACACCGACGCGGTCCAGGCCGCCCCGTGGCTCGACGTGGCCCGGGTCACGGCCCTGGCCGACCTGGTCGCGGTGAGCGCCCACAAGTTCGGCGGCCCGAAGGGGTCGGGAGCGCTGGTCGTGCGCGATGGCACCGGTCTCCGCCCCCGGATCGACGGCGGTGGCCAGGAGCGGGGCCGCCGCAGCGGCACCCCGAACGTGGCCGGTGCGGCGGGCATGGCCGCCGCCCTGGCCGCCACCGTGGTCGACCGGGAGGCCACGGTGTCCCGGGTGGCCGCGCTGCGCGATCGCCTGGGCGACGGCCTGGTCGCCACCGTGGCCGGTACTACCGAGACCGCGGATCGGGACGACCGGGTGGCGGGCATCCTCCACCTGCGCTTTGCCGGCATCGAGGCCGAGGCACTGGTCGTCCTGCTCGACGAGGCCGGGGTGGCCGTGTCGGCGGGGGCCGCCTGCTCGAGCGGCGCGGTGGAGCCCAGCCACGTGTTGGAGGCCATGGGCCTGGAAGCGGCCGACGCCCGCTCCGGCATCCGCTTCTCCCTCGGGGCAACCACCACCTCGGCCGAGATCGAGCACGCACTAGCGGCGGTGCCGGACGCGGTCGAGCGCCTGCGAGACTGATCCGGTGCGCGTCCTGGTGGCCATGTCGGGTGGCGTCGACTCGTCGGTGGCCGCGGCACTCCTGGCCGAGGCCCACGGTCCGGACACTGTGGTGGGTGCCACCCTCAAGCTGTGGGGTGGGACCTCCGACTCGGGCTGCTGCTCGGTGGCCGATGTCGACGACGCCCGACGGGTCGCCGACCACCTGGGGCTGGTCCACCACGTCTTCAACTTCGCCTCCGACTTCGAGGAGTACGTGGTCGACCCCTATGTCCGGGGCCACGCCGAGGGACGGACCCCCAACCCGTGCATCGAGTGCAACCGCCATCTCAAGTTCGACCGGCTGCTGGAGCGGGCCCGCGATCTCGGCTTCGACGCGGTGGCCACCGGGCACCACGCACGGCGGTCGGTGGACGACGCCGGCCACTACCGATTGCAGCGGGGCGCCGACTCGAAGAAGGACCAGTCCTACGTGCTGGCCATGCTCGGGCAGGGCCAGCTGGCCCGCTGCCTGTTCCCGGTGGGGGAGCTGACCAAGGACCAGGTGCGGGCCGAGGCGGTCCGGCTTGGGCTGCGGACGGCAGCCAAGCCGGACAGCCAGGACGTCTGCTTCATCCGCTCCGACGAGGGCAAGTCCGGTTTCCTGTCCCGGCGGATGGACCTGCACCCGGGCCGCCTGGTCGACCACCGGACCGGCGACGACCTGGGCCAGGTCGCGGCGGTGGAGCTGGTCACCGTGGGCCAACGGCGGGGGATGGGCCACGGTCGGGACGGCCGCCGCCGCTTCGTGACCGCAGTCGACGTGCCCGCCCGCCAGGTGACGGTGGGGCCGCCCGAGGCATCCGTCGCCGACGGCGTGTGCCTCGATACCCCGACCTGGGTCGACGGGCCGCCCCGCCTCGACGCTTCCGGAGCGTTCGCGGCCCTCGCCCAGTGCAGCGCACACGGCCCCTCGCTGCCCTGCCGGGTACGCCCGGCGGGCGGCGAGCTGGCCGTGACCTTCGACGTGCCCCAGCGCCGGGTGGCCCCGGGCCAGACGGTGGCCCTCTACGACCCGGACCGGCCCGGGGACGTCCTCGGGTCGGGGGTGGTCCGATGAGCGCGGCACGAGGCGACGACGCCGTCGCCCGCGCCGCCGAGCTGCGGGCGCTGATCGCCCACCACAACGAGCGCTACCACCTGCTGGACAACCCCGAAATCACCGACGCCGAGTACGACGCGCTGGTTCGCGAGTTGCAGGCCATCGAGGCCGACCATCCCGACCTGGCCGTTCCCGGCTCGCCCACCACCACCGTGGGGGCCGCGCCGTCCACCCTGTTCGCCCCGGTGGTCCACCAGGTGCCGATGATGAGCCTGGACAACGCGTTCGGTCCCGAGGAGCTCGGGGCCTGGGCCGACCGTCTGGCCAAGCAGGTTCCGGCCGACACCGCGTTCGTCTGCGAGCTCAAGATCGACGGACTGGCCATCTCCCTCCTCTACCGAGGCGGGCGGTTCGTCCAGGCCGCCACCCGCGGTGACGGCATCACCGGCGAGGACGTCACGGCCAACGTGGCCACCATCGCCGCCGTGCCCCAGCAGCTCCTCGCAGGGGCCGGCCCGGTCCCCGAGGTCCTCGAGGTGCGGGGCGAGGTGTACATGCCGGTCTCCGCCTTCGCCGAGCTCAACCGGCGCCAGGCCGAGGCCGGGGACCGGCTGTTCGTCAACCCCCGCAACTCGGCGGCCGGCTCGCTCCGGCAGAAGGATCCGACGGTGACCGCCACCCGGGCGTTGTCGTTCTGGGCCTACCAGGTCGGAGAGGTGCAGCCGGACCGTGCCGCCGACCTGACGTCGCCGACGGCCGCCCTGGCCATCAGCCAGTCGGCCACCCTGGCGTGGCTGGGAAGGGCCGGATTCCCGGTCAACCCCGAGCTCCACCTGGTCCACGGCCTCGACGACGTCCTTGCCTTCTGCCGGCGGTGGGAGTCCCACCGCCACGGCCTCGACTACGAGATCGACGGGGTGGTGGTCAAGGTCGACGACCTCGCACTCCAGCGCGTCCTCGGGTCGACCTCCCGGGCCCCCCGCTGGGCCATCGCCTACAAGTTCCCCTCCGAGGAGCGCTCCACCACGCTGAGGGCCATCGAGGTCTCCATCGGTCGCACCGGCAAGGCCACCCCCTTCGCCGTGCTCGAGCCGGTCTTCGTGGGCGGCTCGACGGTGTCGCTGGCCACGCTCCACAACGAGGACCAGGTCCGGGCGAAGGACGTCCGCCCCGGCGACACCGTGGTGGTCCGCAAGGCCGGGGACATCATCCCCGAGGTGGTCGGCCACCTGCCGACCCCGGGGCGGCGTCGCAAGAAGGCCTGGCACTTCCCGACCGCCTGCCCGGTGTGTGGGGGCCCCCTGGTGCGGCTGCCGGAGGAGAGCGACACCTTCTGCACCAACCTCGACTGCCCGGGGCAGCGGGTCCAGCGCATCGCCCATTTCGCCTCCCGATCGGCCATGGACATCGAAGGGTTGGGGGAGCAGCGGGTGCAGCTCCTGGTCGACCACGGACTGCTGGTCGACGTGGCCGACCTCTACGCCTTCACATCGGCCACCTTCGACGGGCTGGAGGGGTTTGCCGCGGTCTCGGTGGCCAACCTCCTCGGAGCCATCGACGACTCGCGGTCCCGACCCCTGGGCCGAGTCCTGGTGGGCCTGGGCATCCGCCACCTCGGCCAGGTCGGCTCGCTGGCGCTGGCCCGGTCCCTGGGGGACATCGACGCCGTGATGGCCGCCGACGAGGCCACGCTGGCTGCCATCGACGGCGTCGGGCCGGTCATCGCCACCAGCGTGGTGCGATGGTTCGACTCGGAGGTGAACCGGTCGGTGGTGGAGCGGTTGCGCCGTGCCGGGGTGAATCTGATAGAGCCCGGGGCCGGTGGGCACGGAGGTGGCGATGCCACGGCGAGCGACAGGCTTGCGCAGACGCTGGCTGGAAGATCGGTGGTGGTCACCGGCGTGCTCGACGGATACACGCGTGAGGAAGCCGAACAGGCGATCCTCGCCCGTGGAGGCAAGTCCCCGGGGAGCGTGTCCCGTCGGACCTTTGCGGTGGTCACAGGGGAGGAACCGGGCCTGTCCAAAGTGGCCAAGGCGGAGGAGCTCGGCGTGCCGGTGGTCGGTGCGGACGGGTTCGGCGCCCTGCTCGAGTCCGGCGAGTTGCGCGGGCCGCCTTGAGCCCCCTCTTCGAGTGCCGACGATCGACCGCACCGGGCGTCCAGCGGGGGAGGAAGTTCACGCAGCGCGGTGCCATGTGCGATGAGAGTGAGAATGCCGGCCAGCAAAATCTGGGTATCTTGCCCATGGCACCCGGGTTCTGGTTCCAGGTCCTTGAATTGGCATATCCGTACAGTTATGCTGACCGATGTCGACTCAAGGGGGATGTTCGAAGAGGGGATCTGAGCCAGGTCGATTCATGAAGGGGGAGCCTGGGGGCTTGCAACGCCACCGGGCAGTCTGCTCTGATGAAGACCCAGCTCGGTGCCCCACTGATGTGCGCTTCGCTTTGGGCCGTCGCATGCAAGGGGAGGACCTGAGTGGTTTCGATTTGAGGATGTAACGAATCAGGGGCCAATCTCGTTGTGTTGTGTGCTGTGCGTCGGGGGACAGATGTTCTCAGACTCGAACCTCCATGGAGACATGGAAGACAAAGGAGCAAACATGATTCGCAAGCTGCTTATGGTCGCTGCAGCGGCCGCCATGCCTATGGGCGCAGTCGCTGTCGGCGCGTTGGGCGCCGGTACGGCGGTCGCGGCCCCTACCTACACCTGCAGTCTCAACGGCGGCGTCGTGACCTTCAATGGCGGACTCTCCGCCAACGGTTCGGTGACGACTGCCAAGACGAACGCCGACACATCGTCGGGGATCACCTTTGCTGGTGCCGGCTGTGGAAGTGGTGGCAGCACAATTGGAAGGACCATCACGAGCAAGAACACCAAGTGCGGCAAGACGCCCGGCACCCCGGTCCCTGGCTGCATCAAGGGTGACACCTACTACGGAACCTGGAGCCAGTTCGCCGGTTCCGGAAGTGCTGCGATTCAGAAGGCGCTGAAGAAGATCAACTTGACTGTGGACGGACACGCCTTCTCCGGCAAGACCAAGGCGTCAGTTGGGATCTCCCCCGGAGGTTCCTGTGGTGCCGAGGCTGGCTTCCAGATCAGTGGATCGGTGAAGCCGCCCAAGCCGCTCACGTACTCGACCTACAGCATGACCGTGTGCCTCGGTACGGTGACGCTTGCCCCAGGGCCGGGTGACCCGTCCAGCTTCATCAACAACCTGACGATCCCCGGCTCCGACGTGTTGACGGCCAACGTCGACAGCGCCAGCAGTTCACTGGTCATCAGCTGACCTGTTGGTGACGCCCGAGCGATCGGGAGTCGTTTGGAAGAGGGACGGGGCTTCGGCCCCGTCCCTCTTCGCGTGTACGGCGACAGGGCTACCGCAGATGTCCAAAGCCGGCTCGCCGGCCGGTCGAGGCCTTGCGGACCACGCGCCAGGGCGGTGAACTTGTGTGGGTGCCCACCCTCCACCGCTCGGGGGGCTGCACTCGGTAGCCTGGATGGAGAATCATGCCGAGTATCACCGACTCCATCGGGCGTGTCCTCGGCGGCCGCTACCGACTTGTAACCGCCCTGGGCACCGGTGCGTCCGCGCACGTCTACTTGGCCGACGACGTGACCCTGCACCGTCGGGTGGCCATCAAGGTGCTCCACCCCGCCCTGGCCGGCGATCAGGCCTTCCTCAAGCGCTTCCGGGCCGAGGCCCGGGCGGTGGCTGCGCTCAACCATCCCAACATCCTCCAGTGCTACGACTGGGGTGAGGAGAACGACGAGCCCTACCTGGTCCTCGAGTACCTGGCCGGGGGCAGCCTTCGCCAGGTCTACGACACCGGGGCGCTGTTCACCCCGCAGCAGGCCGTCCATGTGGGCCTCGAAGCTGCAGCCGGCCTGGACTACGCCCACCGGCGGGGGCTGATCCATCGGGACATCAAGCCGGCCAACCTGCTCTTCGACGCCGATCGACGGTTGCGCATCGCCGACTTCGGCCTGGCCCGGGCCCTGGCCGAGGCGGCGTGGACCGAGCCCGACGGTGCCATCCTGGGCACGGCCCGCTATGCCGCTCCCGAGCTGGTCGAAGGGTGGGTGCTCGACGGCAAGGCCGATGTCTACGCCCTGGCCCTGGTGCTCTACGAGGGGGTGACCGGTGAGACTCCCTTCATCGGGGACACCACCATCGCCACCCTGATGGCCCGAGTGGGCACCCTCCTCCCGGAGCACGAAGCGCTCGGTCCGCTCGGCGACGTGCTGGTGTGGGCCGCCGCTCCCGATCCGGCCGAGCGCTATGACGCCGCCCAACTCACCGTGCGCCTGGAAGCCCTGGCCGTCGCCCTTCCCGAGCCCGAGCCGGTGCCGATCGTTGATGCCGTCCCTCAAGAGGAGTCCAAGGAGGTGGACAGAGCGATGGTGCGGTCCGCCCGGCGCCAACGGTTCGACGTCGACGAGCAGAACCTGACCGACCTGGGTTCCCCGGCGCTGGCTACGTCACTCAGGGAGGCTAAGAAGGGAACACCTACCCACGACCGAAAGGCGGGATCGGCCACCAAGCGGCGCTGGCCGCGGGTGGCGGGAGTGGGCGTTCTGGCAGTGGCGCTCCTGGTCGCCGGGGTGGTCTACGCCACCGAAGCAAGGATATTCGTGGCCAGCCACCCTGTCCCGTCCGTGGTGGGCAGGTCGGTCCCCCAGGCCAACCGGGCGGTCGGGGCCGACCACTTCACGGTGCGGGTCACCGGCCATCAGCACAGCATGACCCTGGCCGCCGGCCTCATCATGAGCCAGCGGCCGGCCCCCGGCGTCCCGGGGAAGCCGGTGACTGCCAAGGAGGGGTCGGTGATCTCCGCCACGATCTCGTCCGGGCCTCCTCCGGTGACGGTCCCCAATCTGACCACCTTCTCCAGCTGCAACGACGCCATCCAGGTGCTGAAGGCCGACCATCTGGTCGGGGTGTGCCCGCCCGCGGCGGCCCAGTACAGCGCGACCGTGGTAGCCGGCGCCATCATCACCTCCACGCCCACCGGGACGGCCCCTTATGGCTCGACCGTGACCATGGTCATCTCCAAGGGCCACGCTCCGGTGGTCGTCCCGGTGGTGACCGGCCCCACCTCCTCCTACGCCACCGCTTCGGCCGTCCTGACCGCGGCCGGATTCGTCCCAGCGGAGAACAAGGCGTACAGCTCCACGGTTCCGAGTGGCCAGGTCATCGGCACGGCGCCCGACGCCGCGGCCGGACCGCAGCCGTTCGGGGCCAAGGTGACGGTCGACGTCTCCATCGGCCCGCAACCGGTGATCATTCCCAACGTGGTCGGGGAGTCGGTCACCCGGGCGACCGGCACGCTCGAGTCCCTCGGTCTCCATGTCGCCGGCCCCTACGGGCCCCCGGGCTCGAAGAAGGTGCTCTCCACCGACCCGACGGCCGGCTCGTCCGTTCCCCCGGGGACCACAGTCAACGTGTATACCCAGTGACCGGCTCCCCACTGGACTGCGAGCTGTGCGAGGCCGCCCGGATCACCGAGTGGTTCTTCGAGGACGACACCTGCTGGGTGGCCGCCTGCGAGGTGTGCGACGTGCCCATGGTGGTCTGGAAGCGGCACGGCAACGAGCCACCGGAGTCCGAGGTCGAGCACATGCTGGCCCAACTCGGACTGGTCGCCGACCAGAAGCTCGGGGCGGGGGAGTGGTCCTTCGACCGGGTCATGCGCCAGATCCCCGACCACTTCCATGCCCATGCCCGCGATCCCAACTGGTGGTTCCGGCGCTTCGGC
>JADGOF010000386.1 GCA_017883105.1 Acidimicrobiales bacterium | reverse complement strand
GTGAGGTGGGCGGCCGGCGACGGCTCCGCCGTGTTCCCCGGACTGGTGGTGGCCACCGTCACCGGTTCGTTGCGCTCGATCCTCACCGCCGAGCGGACGGCCCTCAACTTCCTCGGGCACCTCTCGGGGGTGGCTACCCTCACCCGGCGGTATGTCGACGCGGTGCGGGTGTCCAACCCCTCCACCCGGGTGTTGGACACCCGCAAGACCACGCCGGGCCTCCGCTCCCTCGAGAAGGCCGCGGTGCGGGCCGGCGGCGGCCACAACCACCGGGGAAGTCTCTCGGAGGCGGTACTGGTCAAGGACAACCATCTCCGGGGCGTCTCCATCGCCGACGCCGTGGCCCGGGCCCAAGGCCTCTGGCCCGGCCGCATGGTGGAGGTCGAGTGCGACCGGGTCGCCCAGGTCGAAGAGGCGATCACGGCGCGGGCCTCGGTGATCATGCTCGACAACATGACGCCGGACCAGGTGGCGGAGTGCGTGGGCCTGGTGCGGGCGGGGGCAACCGGCGCGCTGGTCGAGGTGTCGGGCGGGATGGACCTTGACACCGCGCCGCTGATGGCCGCGGCGGGGGCTGACCTTGTTTCGGTCGGCGCCCTCACCCACTCCGCCCCGGTGCTCGATCTGGGGTTCGATCTGCCGTCGGATGCCGGTGGGAAAGGCTGACCATGCTGCTTGCCATTGATGTCGGAAACACCGAGACGGTCGTCGGCTTGTTCGCCGACGACCTCACCCAGCCCGTCGGGCAGACCGGCCCGAGGGACGGGAACGAGCCCACCGGGCTGGCCCACCACTGGCGGCTGTCCACGGTGGCCGAGCGCACCGCCGACGAACACGCCCTGCTGATCACCCAGCTGCTCGATCTGGACGGCCTGGACATCGACCGCACCGTCTCGGGCATCGCCGTGACCTCGTCGGTCCCCCTGGTCACCGCCAATCTCCGCCAGATGGTGTCCCGCTGGTTCGACGTCCCCGCAGTGGTCCTCGAGCCCGGCGTGAAGAGCGGGATGCCCATCCTCTACGACAACCCCAAAGAGGTGGGGGCCGACCGCATCGCCAACGCGGTGGGAGCATACGACCTGTTCGGGGGACCGTGCGTGGTGGTGGACCTGGGCACGGCCACCACGTTCGACGCCATCTCGTCGGCCGGGGAGTACCTCGGCGGGGCAATCACCCCCGGGGTGGCCATCAGCCTCGACGCCCTGTTCGCCCACGCTGCCGCCCTGCGCCGGGTCGAGTTGGTCGAGCCTCGGAGCGTGATCGGCAAGTCGACGGTGGAGTCCATCCAGTCGGGTGCCCTCTACGGGTTCGCCGGCCAGGTGGACGGACTGTGCCGCCGGTTCGCCGCCGTCCTGGGCGAGTGCACGGTGGTGGCCACCGGTGGGCTGTCCGAACTCATCGCGCCGTACTCCGACGAGATCGAGTACGTGGAGCCGTGGCTCACCCTCCACGGGCTGCGGATCATCTTCGAGCGCAACGAGGCCTCGACCGGATCGCGGGGGAACTGAGCCTCCCGGTGGCTGTGGCCGAACCCCCCGCCGGTGGGTCACTGGTCAGTGGGCGGTGACGGACAGGCGGCTCACCGTGGAGAAGGTGCACAGGTAGAGGTCACGGTCGAACCCGGCGGCCGGGAACAGCACTCCCTGCAGGGGGCTGGCGGTGTCCACCCGGGCCACTTCGTCTCCCGTCCCGATGTCGAGCAGCACCGCCTGGTCCATGGACCGCCCGGCGTCGAAGTCGCCGGTCAAGACCTCACCGGTGTCCGGAAACAGCACCAGGTGGGCGCCGTGGTCCTGCCGGCGCCGCCACCGGGCGGTGAGCATCCCGTCCGTGCCGATGTCGAACGCCTGGATGACGCCATTGCCGCTGTCGTAGCCGACGGCGATGGCCCGGCCGGGGTCGATGAGCGGCGGGTTGGCCACCAGTCCGCCGGGCTCGGTGCAGACCTCGGTCAGAGTGACCCTCCCGTCGGCCAGGTCGACCCGCACCAGGTGCAGCGGCGCGCTCGATTGGCCGTGGCCCCGCAAGGTCCCGTCATAGCCCTCGCTGCCGTCGCCGTTGTCGAGGAACCACGCCGCCCCGAGGGCCAGCACGCAGTCCCATCCGTAGGTCTGTCCGGCCAGGGTCCGGTAGGCGGCCTCGAACCCCTGGTCCGGATGGAGGCGGCCGTCCCAGTGCACCCGCAGGAGGCCGGTGTCACCCACCACGTAGAGGTCGTCGTCGCGGGCCGATAGCCGGGCGATGGAGGGCTCGGCCAGGCTGGATCGGTCGACGATCTCCAGCCGCTCGGGCTCCAGTGCCACCAGCTCGCAGGGCTGTCGGGCGTCCGGCCGCACCGGGGCACCGGGACGTGATCCGGCGAAGTCCTTGGTGACCAGGCAGCCGTCGGGCATGAACACGAATCCGTTGTAGGGGCGCAGGCGGGGGAGGATGGCGGAGGCCACCACCGAAAGGTCCGGATCGAGACGGTGGGCATGGTTGCCGAACACGACGTAGAGCGAACCGTTGGCGTGAGCGGCCAGGCTGCCCGGCCAGGTCGGCCCGCCGGCCAGGTCTTCCGACCGGCCCAGGGGCTCGAGGGTGACCGGATCGATGCGCTCGACGAAGGAGATGGCGTCATCGCCGGCCGTGTGCCGCAGCAGGTACACCTCGCCCGGGTCGCGGGTTACCACCATGGTGGCCGCCGGCGCCAGCCGCGAGGTGATGGCCACCGTGTCCCGGGCCCCGACGGCCAGACCGGGGACCGGTGCCGCCCCGGCCACCCGCACCGACCCGGGCCAGGGAGTCTGAAGGCGGCGGGGGCCTCCGTCCTCCCCGGGCCACGGGCCCGGCCAGTAGGAGGTCAACGCGCCGGCCGGCCCATCAGACCGGTGCCTCGAGCTCCAGCCGGTCGTCCCGGGCGGCGGGCTGGGAGGCCCACAGGTCGGCCACCAGGTCGTCACGGACGGCCCGCATGGCCGGATCGCCCCACCGGTTGTGGCGCTGGAGCGGATCGT
Organism: Acidimicrobiales bacterium; assembly: GCA_017883105.1. GTDB lineage: Bacteria > Actinomycetota > Acidimicrobiia > Acidimicrobiales > RAAP-2 > Bog-756. The sequence continues at coordinate 180 of JADGOF010000386.1, read as the reverse complement.
CCTCGAGGTCGTAGAGCTCACCCTCGGTGCCGTCGTGGGAGGTGCCGGGGAGGTAGGCCGTGCACGCCCAGTGGTCCCGCATGATGGTGCGCAGGTGGACGGCAGTCCCGAAGAGGTCACTGTCCCATTCGGTGAGTACCCGCTCGAAGCCGCGGTCGGAGGCGTCGCCGTCGTCGACCG